>NZ_JAVVQU010000037.1:1326-4580 GCF_036655075.1 Niameybacter sp.
GTGCCTAGTGCATTACTCTCTGCTTCATTGCGCCTAATTTGCTCAAGAAGTTGCTGCATCTGTACTTTATCCATTTCCTGACCCTCTCTACTTCTTTTAAATGACTTCCCTATTTGACTCATCCTTCCGCCCGAATTGCCTCTTCCAAGCGACTTAGTGTTTCTTGAAGTTCTAAAAGAATAAGTTGTTGACCCATCATCTTTTCTTCTTGTCCAACCAATTGTTGATATCCGTAACGGATACATAAACTTTCTATTTTAATTTTTAGTGGGCCTTTACAATAAGGTGCCAAGTCCCTTGTGTAATTAAAGTCTGCCCTTCTTATCACTTTGTCTACAAATACGTCTTCCCCTTGAGCCAAAAGACAAGTGTAGTAGGCGTAGCGGTGCGGGGTATAGTCATAACACGCCGCTGCCTTTTCATAGTCTTCTTCTTGTTGATACAACTTAGCTGCTACCTCATACTCACCTGCCTCTTCATATTGCTTAGCCTCACACAGTGCAATGCGATGTGGCACTTGTGGCAAGCTAAGCTTTTGATAGGCTACTATGGCACGATCATATTTGCCGGCAGCCTCTAACTTCAACGCCGCTTGGAAAAAGTCTAACAAGGTAGATACTTCTAACAAATCAAAAGCTGCCACGTCAAAGGTGTCATAGTCTTGGGGTGTACACCCTAGAAGGGTTTCATATTGTTCAAGTGGAATGCCTTCATCCATCAAACATAGATTTTCCTGGGTTCTTGTCAATGCCACGTACAGCATATTGAACAAATACCGATACAAATGACTCTCTTCTACAACTATACCCCTTTGAATCGATTCACATAAGGTCTCCCACTTTTTTTGGTAACTGCTGATTAAGTTATACCCTATAATATAGCGATTTTCCAACCCTTTGATTTCACTAATAGTGAAGATATGGGTGTAGTCTTTGAGCCTTTTTTGAAGGTCTACTTTCTCACTTTCTGTAGCCACCACAATGTAGGTATAGGCCTTTTGTACTGCTTCTTCAAGGAGTTTTAACTGCTCTTGCCTTGACCCACGTAAAGTAAAGAGCTTGCCCACTGTTTTTTGCATAGCCCGCTCATAGTCTTTGTCATTTCGCTTATCCTTACCAAAGACAGCTTGGCGCAAATGGGCAATGTGGTTACCCACCTCCACCATTTTTTGAGGATTGCGGTAGTTGGTGCAGAGAAAAACTTGATTTTCATCTTCTTTATATCGCAGCTTGTGTCGCTCCAAAAAGTTTACAATTCTTCTCGTGTCAAAATAAGTGGGCGTAATCGTTTGATGATAGTCTCCACTCATTAAGAAGTTCTCTGGACTTTTCACCAAATTTAAGAGCATATAAAATTCTAACTCACTTAAATCTTGTACCTCATCTATGACAATCCAGTCATAGCAGGCAAATTGCGTACCACTTTTTAGCACAGCTCTTGCCAAATCATTTTCATCATACAGATTGCCCCTTTTTAGCCACTCACAGTAGTCACAAGCTAATTTGTATAAGAATTGACGCTCTTCTAGGTTGTAAGGAGAATACTTAGCATCTAACTTGATATAAACTTCTTCCAAGAGCATGCCATTGGAAGTTTTCAATACTTCTAAGTCCCAGTTAATGCCACCAAAGCCTTTTAAGATGCCACGTATTTCTTTCCATACGTCATAAGCCTCTTTCCCCTTACAGGCTTTCTTGTACTTAGGTGTCTGCATATAGTTCGCATACGCTTCTCGGTAAAATTCTTGATGAAACTGCTCATACTCCACTATCTTCCTGGCACCTCCATACTGTCTCAAATACATTTTTATAGGGTAAAAGTCAATGGATCCCTCTTGAAGTCTTCGTTCCTCCTCAGAAAGTTCATTCCGTTTGACATTTGCATAAATCTTTTTGGCTGTATCTGAAAGTTGTGCAGAATAGGTGAAGTACCCTACTTTTAAGTTTGGGTCTCCCGTTAACAATTGAATCAACTTATATACCCCAATAGTTGTCTTCCCACTTCCTGCACTACCAAAAAGTAAAAAAGGTGCAAAGGGCTGGTTCACACAGCGTCTTTGCTCCGCATTGAGATAAAAGATGCCTTGTAGCTTATCTAAGTTCACCAAATCTTCGATATTCATATATTTAAAGGGTCTCGTAATACTTGTGGCTAAGTTGTATTCCAGACGTTCTGCATGGCGCCTTGCAACTTGTTCTACACTTTGTTCTAGAAGTTCCTCCAGTTGATGCCGGAGTACATCATTGCTGCTTTGTCTGTCTTGCTCACTTTCTCCTAAATAGCCTTCTAGGTTAACTTGTGCCTTTTCACGCGCAGTCAAAATTTGCTTGTCGTGAGTGCAAAACTCTAGCAGTACTAGTGCATCTTGATCCTGTTCCTCTAGTCCCTCCACATCTTTACCTTTCATAAAGAGGACCCGGTTGCCAGCTGAAACTTTAAACTTCCACACCGCTGCAAGCTTGGTGGTCGTTTTGATTTTCTTGACACTATATTTGTTACCTACTTGATTTTTATCTTTGGTTGTATGCCACTCCCAGACAAATTGTCCAATTTTATTTAATACTGCCTCTTTGTTCTGATCGGGCAAGCTACGTTCAAATCGAATATCCATCAGAAGCTTTTGTGCTTTCATCCCGCGTCTCCTTTCTTCTCCTTATTATTACTCTCATTATACTACATCTTTATACCTATATATTTTTATTACTTCTGTTTTTTTCTTATATATCCTAAATACGCTAACTTAAACAGTGGTCCTATACTAAAAATTAAATATCCCTACTATACAATAAAGGAGGATGTACTCATCTTCCTGAGTACTCCTCCCCATCTTACGCTTTAGACTGTCCGTCTTCTTCTAGATTGCAAAGTTCTATCCTAATGCGATACGCACTTTGACCCACTTCTAGTTTGTCATGATTTTCGAGCTTTATTTGTCCCCTTACACGTTGTCCATTGATATATGTACCGTTAGTAGAATTTAAGTCTAAAATATAAATCTGACCTTCTCTTTGATAAATTTTACAATGATTTCCTGACACCGTTGGGTCGTCTAAGAGCGTCCAATGGTGGTAACCTGGATTTCTTCCTATTGTTAAGGCATTTTCCAAAGTAAACTTTTTGTTTTCATCTGTATTTGTAGTATGCATTTTATAGAAGGAAATCATAAAAGCTTGAGAGTCTAATGCTTCTGATTCAAGCCTTGCCTCTACTTCTTTTGCCGATTCAAACTTAGGAATTTTTACGCCTACTACTGG
>NZ_JAVVQU010000037.1:4680-22204 GCF_036655075.1 Niameybacter sp.
CCTTTGCTACTGGCTTTACCACTTTTTTTGTCTGTTGTTTTTGTGCTTTTGCTTCTAGCTTGGTTTCTTTTTTTTGTTGACGCTTCTCTTGTTTTTTTTTATTTTTAACTTCCTTTTTAGCATCTCGCTTTGCAAGCCCTTTCCAAGCAATGGCTACAAACCCCACTGCAATTAGGATAAATAAACTGGCACCTCCAAGTGCGTATTGCATTAAATCAACTGGAACTTCATTCATTATATTGTCACCTTCTTTTATGTTGTGTTGCTTATTATACCATAAACTGTGACATTTTGTGTACTCCTATCCTAGGAACTTAACTCAAATTTATACGACAAACCTAATCCTCATATGCCTGTGGACAAATCTATTATTTTGTCTAAAAAGTATAATTCTTATCTAGAGTTCTTATACTAAATTTGTTAGACCTCTAAAATCTATACGGAAAGGAGACTTCCATTATGCAAAGTGGCTTTATAAGCGTACATCCACTCCTTAGTTTTTGTTATTTTATGATTATACTTATCCTAAGTATGTCTATTAAATCCCCACTTTATCTTTTGGGGTTACTTTGTATGACCCTAGGGCTACTCTACTTTTTAGACCGATTGGCTAGCTTACGCAAACAACTTAAATTCTACTTATTGATGGCAACTGTCATCCTCATACTTAATCCTCTTTTTTCTACTGAAGGTGCTACTGTGCTCTTTTATTTAAAAAATCGTAGCATTACCCTAGAGGGCGTCCTAAGTGGTGTCACTTTTGCACTCTCTCTCCTAAATATTTTGTTCATGTTTCTTGCTTATAACTTGATTATTACCCCTCAGAAATTTCTTTATTTGTTTGGTAATCTTATCCCTAAAATGTCTTTTATCTTAACTATCATTATGGGATTCATCCCTTTATTTACAAGGAGAATGCAAGAAATTATAGAAGTGCGTAGAACTTTGATGCAAGCAAACGCATCTTCCCAGAAACCGTCTTTAAAGGAACGGATCATAGAATCCATGACCACACTCAATACCTTAGTGAGCTGGACCTTAGAAGAATCCCTTGAAAATGCTGTCTCTATGCGCGCCCGTGGCTATGGCACGAGCTCGCGTACTTCTGCCACTTTTTATACCTTTGACACAAGAGACTTTTGGCTTATAGGTATAAGCATACTCCTGATGATTTTCATACTTGTAGGTACTTTCATGGGCCTTAATCAGCCCACTTCAACGCACTGCTTCGTTGCCTTTTACTGGGGGTGCATTTTGTTATTTGCCAGCTTGCCATTATGGATAGAAGGAAGGGAGGCCCTTAGATGGCACTTTATGAAATCCACAACTTAACATTTACTTATCCGCTTCATACCTCACCTACTTTGAAGGATGTACATCTTAACATTCAAAAAGGTGACTTTGTCCTACTTTTTGGTCCATCTGGTTCGGGTAAAAGTACACTACTTCGTCAGCTTAAAAAAGAAATTTGGCCTGTAGGCACCCGTATAGGGGAAGTCCTTTTTGAAGGTGCTCCATTAGACACCCTTCCACCAAAACGCACCGCCAGTCAAATTGGGATGGTGTTTCAAAATCCTGATCAACAAATTGTCCTCTCCACAGTCTATGAAGAATTAGCCTTTGGCATGGAAAACTTAGGTTTTGACCCTCTAGAAATGCAACGCCGCATTGGAGAAATCAGTACCTTTTTAGGCATTAATCACTGGCTGTACAAAGCTACTTATGAGCTTTCTGGTGGGCAAAAGCAGCTGCTCAACTTAGCTAGTATTATGACTTTATATCCAGATGTCCTCTTACTTGACGAGCCCACTTCTCAGCTTGACCCCATTGCAACACAAAATTTCTTAAATATTTTAAAACGACTTAATGAGGAGTTTGGCATCACCATCATTATGACTGAGCATCAGTTAGAACCTATCTTTCCCCTTATCCATCAAGTATTTATTTTACAAAAGGGACAAATTACCTATACAGGTCCACCTCGCCTCGCACTCTATGACCTCTATGTACAAGGTGAAGCTACACTCCTTGACTATATCCCCACTGTCAGCAGACTATATCTAGGCATTGAAAAGGATGTAAAGGCCCAAGCTATCCCACTCACTCCAAGAGAAGCTACTTCTTGGTTTGAGGCCTTAGCTCGTGATACGTTCACGCCTACACCTCTACCTAGCACCTATGAGCAAGCTCCTGCTATTCTTACTTGCAAAGACTTGTATTTTCAATATAGTAAGTCTTCTCCTCTCGTGCTAGAACGTGTCAACCTCAAGGTACCTGACGGCGCCCTCTTAGCTATACTCGGAGGCAATGGTTCGGGCAAATCTACTTTCTTAAAGGTGCTTGCAGGTATTTTACAGCCTTTAAAAGGAAAAATTCAAACTTCGGCATCCATAGGGTATTTACCCCAAAACCCCATGACACTCTTTCATGAGACTACTGTTAGTGCCCAACTTGAAAATACATTAGGTGCTTCCCCTACTTCTGAGCAGACTCATGCCCTAAAGGAGATTATCCAATTTCTCACCTTAGAGCCCCTTTTAGGGCATCATCCTTATGACCTTAGTGGCGGTGAAATGCAAAAAGTTGCTCTTGCTACTGTGCTTTTAAGAAACCCAAGCTTACTCTTGTTGGACGAGCCAACCAAAGGCTTAGACCCTTACTTTAAAAAGCAATTAGCCCGCTACCTTCAAGCCTTACTTGCTAAGGGTAAAACGATTGTGATGGTCAGCCATGACTTAGAATTCATTGCCGCCTATGCCACTTGGGTGACTTTAATGTTTAGTGGTAAGCTCCTTGCTTTGTCCCCTAGCACCACTTTCTTTAGTGACAACGTCTTTTATACAACTACCATTCACCGCACAGTGAAAAAGCGTCTCCCTCATGCCATTACCTTAGAGGAGGTGAAAGCCCTTGCGCATACGTAACCTCTTCATTTTTATAAGTATTGCACTTTTGGACATTGTCTTACTCACTTTGTCTTTTAAATACAACCAGTACTTTTTCCTATTGAGTACAGTCATGATTATACTCAGTATGTATCCTGTCGTTCATCATTTTGAAAAGCGTCCTTTACAAGCTGAAGAAGTCATCCTTATTGCTGTTTTAAGCGCTCTAGGTGCTGTTGCTCGTATTCCTTTTACAGCCTTACCTAGTATCCAGCCCACTTCTTTTATCATTATTTTGACAGGTGTCATTTTTGGTGGGGAAATTGGCTTTTTAGTGGGGGCACTGAGCGCCCTATCCTCTAACTTAGTTTTAGGACAAGGCCCCTGGACTCTATGGCAAATGTTTGCTTGGAGTATGATGGGTCTTTCTAGTGGCCTCTTTGCTTACAAAACTTATACTAAAGCACCTTTTATTCTCTGTACCTTTGGATTCATCTGGGGCTTCTTATTTGGATGGATTATGAATATTTGGTCTGTCGTGTCTTTCTTTGATCAGTTCACCCTAGCTTTGTTTGCTACCTCTATGGCCACATCCTTGTACTTTGACTTAGCCCATGGACTAAGCAATGTGTTCTTTTTACTCGTCTTTTCTAAGGCTTGGTTTCAAATTCTAGGTCGAGTACGTATTAAATATGGACTCTTTAGTGTGTAACCAACTTCCAGTTTTTGCATAAAATGTAATGTAATCTTATATTCATTTTATAGCAAAGGATGATGTTTAATGGAAAACAAATCTTTAGTAGCTGTGGCTGCAGCTGCCGCTTACCTTTTTTTAAGTCAAAATTCTTCTGAACTTTTCAGAAGTTCTACGCATACATCTTCAACTGATACACGTGTAGCTGACCCTAGCCAATCTATTATTTTTGAGGTACTTGGCCCAGGTGGCAAAACAGTTGTAGCACCTCCTACTCAAGTTCCAATTGGAACAAATACTAATGCTTTAAGTGCTTCTTCCGATGGACTAAAAGCTAACAAGCTTGCTTTTCAAACAGGTGGATCTGGAGCTGGTACCTATATAACCTCTATAGGTGGCTTAGCCCAACAAGACAACGGTCCACTTAGTGGCTGGCTCTACAAAGTCAACAACACTTTCCCAGATGAAGGCCCTTCTGTCTACAAAGTAAAACCTGGTGACCTTATCACTTGGATCTATACCAACAACTTAGGTAAAGATGTAGGCGCACCTAGTGCCATCTCTAACGCAGGCAATCGTAAAGCATCTATTAACAACTTCAACTTCCAAGCCTAGTAGCAAGAGGTTATAAAGATAGCCGTAAAACTAGAAATTAGTTTCACGGCTATCTTTATATAGTTGCATAACTTATTCATTTTTAAAATCTATTCTATATCTCATCCAAACCTTATCTAGTGTATCAAGCACCTACATTCTTCCAGGATGCCCCATAGGTTTTCCTTGCCCATGTCCCATGCCTGTAGCTTGGTCTTGTTCCCACTTGCCTTCTTTTAAAGTCAAGTTATAAGCTTTTCCAAAGCCTTTGACTAATCTGCCTGTATGAGGTGTCAGCTCAAACATATGGAAATCCAATGTCTTAAGGACTTGTAAGAGCTCACTCCCTTGTACTTGTTCAAAAGCTTCCCAAATCTTCTCATCTTCTGCTTCAAGCAACGACGCTGTACAGTTAAAAGATACACGACATCTTGCAAAAATGGTTTTAGCTGTTTGTTCATCTTCAATGAGCATAACGGCTATCTCCTTGTTGTGACACAGATTCTCATAGTGCTCCGCTGTTTCACTAATATAAATATAAAATTTTTCTTCTACTTTTACAAAAGGCGCGTAACTGATAAAAGGTTTTCCTTCCTTTGTCATTGAACTGATCATAAGTGTTTTTTGTTGTAATAATTGTTCCATTTCTAATGTTCTCCTTTTATTTTCATTAAATTAAATGCACAATGCGTGCGGCATGTTTTTACTGGGTGAATACGTGGTTTATGTGTGAGCGGATTGATGTCTATATCACATTCAATATGATAAATATCTCTAAGGAACTTTTCATTAATCAATGCTTTAGGTGTTCCATCTCCCTTAATACTGCCTTGTTGCATCACTATCAAGCGTTCACTGTATTCACTCGCTTGATTTAAGTCATGTAAAACCATCACAATGGTCATATTAAACTTTTGGTTAATGGCACGTATGAGCTCCATCAATTCTAGTTGGTGAGAAATATCTAAGTAAGTGGTCGGTTCATCTAAGAACAGTACCTGTGGCCTTTGAGCGAGTGCCATGGCTAGCCATACTCTTTGTCTTTCCCCACCTGAAAGGCTACTTACTTGTCTCTCCTTATATTCACTAAGTCCTGTATGTTCTAAAGCCCATTCTATAAGTTTTTCATCTTCTTTATTTTTTGTTTCATACCATTTTTTATGTGGAATCCGTCCGTAATAGACGAGTTCCTTGACTGTAATGCCTGCTGGTGCTGTATTGTGTTGAGAAAGCATAGCCATTTTGCAAGCTAATGCTTTTGTAGGAATATTTTTAATAGGGTTACCCTCTACAAGGACTTGCCCACTTTGAGGTTTAATTACTCTTGAAAGGGTCTTAAGCAAGGTAGACTTCCCACACCCATTAGGCCCTAAAATAGAGACAATTTCTCCTTGTTCAATGTTTAAGCTTAAATCTTCAATAACAATTTTTTCATCATATCCAACTTGTATATGCTCTGCTTGAATCATGCCTACACCCCTTTCTTTCTTAATAAATAGAGGAAGAACGGTCCCCCTACAATAGCCATAATAACCCCTACCGGTATCTCTATGGAACCACCTATTGTCCGACCTAGTGTGTCTGCCATCAACAAGACAATACTTCCAAGTGCCATACTAAAGGGTAGTGTATACTTATGGTCATTCCCCATCAGCATACGTGCAATATGGGGTACAATAAGTCCCACAAAGCTTACAATCCCTACAACAGCTGTAGCTGTAGCTGCCAAGAATACTGCCACGACCGATATAATCATACGTGCCCAGTGGATATTCACGCCTAAATTAATAGCTGCTTCATCTCCTAATTGCAAAATATTTGCTTTTCTAATTAATAAGAAAGAAACCAGTAAGCCCACAATGGAGTAGCCAATTAAAGTTTGTACATCTGCCCATGTCTTTGTAGCAAGACTTCCATTTAACCAGAGCATTGCACTTTGTATACGGTCACTATACATCGTTGAAAAGAAGGAAATAATCCCTCCTAAAATAGTGTTCACCGCTACCCCTGCAAGGACAATACGATTAGGCTGTAAGCCCTTTTTCCATGCCATCATATACACTAACGCACATGCTGCCCCTCCCCCTACAAAGGCTACAATAGGGAGAATACCTGTATAAGCCGGTGAAACAAGTAAAATAATAATAGCGCCTACACTTGCCCCACTTGATACCCCTGTAATCCCAGGGTCTGCCAGTGGATTTTTCATAACAGCTTGTAAAAACAGTCCTGCTACGGCTAAGTTTGCTCCAACTAAAATAGCTAAAATATTTCTTGGCAGTCTCATTTTAAAGACAATGGTATGAATCATCTCATTGTCACCACGTACAAGCTCCCCTATAATTTCTTGAAAGCTTAAATTAACACTACCTACTGTAGAAAATCCTATGACTAACCCTATAAGTAAAAGGTAACTACTTATAATCCATACAACTTTTTTGTTTTTCATTTTTAGTTACCATAGAAGAGTTCACCCAATTTTTGAATGGCATCTACTATATAGATATTAGCAGATACACCAAATACATTGGGATCTAAATCTACAACGCTTCCTTCTTTGACTGCATCTAAAGTTTTAAAAGCAGGATTTTTATCAAAGGCTGCATCGAAAGCTTTCTTCGTCTCTTCTAAGTTCCCATGAGCAAAGCGTAAAATGTAGTCTGGATTGCTCGCTACAATTTGTTCCATACTAAATGGAATATAGTCAGATTCAATATTTAAGTCATCTGTAATATTTACAGCACCGGTTGTATCTACTAAGTCTCCTAAATAAGAATGGTCTGTAGCAAGCATAAAGTTTTCCCCACCGCCGAAGAGCACAGCTACTGTAGGCGCTTGACCTTCGGCTTTATTTTTAACTGTATTTTCTACTGCTTGAAGCGATTCAATAAAGTCCTTTGCTTCTGCTTCTTTGTCTATGGCTTCACCTAGTTCCTCAATGCTGACTAAAAATTTGCTATACGTACTTGTATTAAAATAAAAAGCATTTAACCCAAAAGCTTCTATACTTTTTTCTACATTTTCTTTAAACATAGTATCAATCACTACAAGATCAGAATCTAATGCTACAATAGCCTCAAGGTCAGGATTCATAGCTTGACCAACTAATGTTACCCCCTCATAACGCTCTGGCAATGTAAATTTGGTTTGTGGAACGCCCACTAAGTCTTGACCTAACTGGTCTAAAAGTTGCGTTGCGGATACTGTTGCCGAAACAATTCTAAGTGGCTCTTCATTTTCCTTTTTCACTTCTTCTTGTTGGTTAATTTTATCTGCTGAGGTTGTATGATCTACGTTTTCTTTCCCAGCTTGTATGTCATCTTTTGGTTGTTCTATTGTTGTGCTACAGCCTGTGAGTACCATCATGCCAACTCCTGCTACAGCTAATAATTTTTTTACACTCATTTCTTTTCCTCTTTCTCTTTTCTTAATTTAGACTTTTAATTATTTTTTCTAATAGTTACTTTTTTCTTAGGTCATCCAGTAATCTTGAAATATTATTACCCCAGAACACGCCTTTAGCGGTGAACTGGTAACCTTGTTCAGTCTTTTTTACATAGCCCTCTTCTATCAACTTTTCAAGACAATCTTCATAAGCTTCTTTGGCCTCATAGAGTGATACATTCTCTGGTAAACGTGCCTTTTGTATACTCCCTTTAAACTTTGCAATTTCTGTATAGTCTTCACTAAAAAGCATACCTTCTCTTGTAGTAAAGGTCTCAACAGCCGTCTCATAGGCATCTAGTTGAATCGGATTCATCAACATAAGATTCCCCAATGAGCCCCCTGCACCTGCTCCTAATGGCAAGGTATCTGCACCTTCATGGCGATTCATTACATATTTATAGGTATCTTTAGACACCATTTTAGTCAGCTCTAAAAAGTGATAGCCACGGTCTTCCATCTTCTTGGTAATCGTCTCAAAGAATAAGGCATCCTGCTCTATAGCTTGAGCATGCTCAATAGAAGTCTCTTTCATATTAATAAGGGAATACATGGAAAAGCCATCAAGTCCTAGTACACTTATTTTTTCTAAGTCTTCTTCTAAATCTTCTACTGTTTGACCTGGATAGTTATAAATCAAGTCCATACTAACTGTTTGAAAGCCCATTTCCTTGATTTCTTTAAGCTTTTCATAAGCGATTTCGCCACTTCCTACACGCCCCATTTGTTGGCGGCCTACATTATTAAAGGTTTGTATCCCTACTGAAAATCGGTTAACCCCTTCTGCTTTAAACATTTCAAGTTTCTCACTTGTAAGCTCTGTTACAGTCGTTTCAATGGTAATCTCTACATCTTCACTTAAGTTAAACCATGTCTTTAAGCCTCTTAAAATAGTGCGTAGCCCTTCCACTGATAACGTCGTTGGTGTTCCACCGCCAAAGTAGATAGCTTCAAAAGTTAAACCTTTGACATACTGCAACTGACTATAGGCTTTCATTTCTTCCAAAATGAGCTCATGATAATGTTCCTTAGGCTGTTGCAAGCTTCTACGCATATTACAGAAGCTACAAATCTTAGAGCAAAAAGGTACATGAATATAGATTGTGCCTTTATCTTTTATGCTCACACTTGGCTTTGTTTGATTTAAAAACCCTGCCACATTTCTAGGACCTCTAGCATATTGACGACTTTCTGCCATAGCACTATGATGGGTCTTTAGTCTTTCGCCAAACATTACACAAGTCTCTCTCTAAATAAGATCGCAATGGACTCCATTTCCACCTTATTGGGATGTTGTTTAGCAATTTCATAGCGTTTAAGTTTCGCTTCCGTAATGGCATGTGGATTACCTGGTGCAAACTTTCTAAACACTTCAATAAGCTTTTCATCTACAGCACCTTGGCAAATATATTTGCCTACAACTTCATTCTCTTCTTTTACCAAGGCTTCTCCTTTTAGAAGACTATCCCAACCATGTTGTGAATCTGGGTAGGCTCCTAATGTGGCAAAGAGACCTACTTTTTTCCCTTTAATCCCTTCCATAAACTTAGCCGCCTCTTCATTTGGCCCGCCTTTATCTACCCAATAACCCACTAAAATACTTTCGTAACTTTCTACCTCTTCTACCTCATGAATCGGTAAGAGCGTTACATCTGATAATTGAATGTTGTTATAAATCCCTTCTGCTAAGCGTTTTGTATTCCCTGTCTTGCTTGAATATGTAATAAGTATTTTCATGATAACCTCCAAATAGATATATTATTTTAAAATTATTAAACTATAATTTTGATATTCATTTTCATTTACACCTTAAGTTTATCATGTTATACTTGCTCTATGTTTATCCATATTTTGTTGTATTTCAAATATCTTTAGGAGGTTACTATGGACCAATTACTACTTAATCACCATCCCATTTGTTCTTTGCTTTATGCAGGCAATGAGTCTGGTGCACTCAAAGTTTTTAAAGAAACTTTCACTTTAGTTGAGAAAGATCATGAGGTATCTACGTGCAAACTCTATGTACTCTCTCTTAATTTTTCAATCTATAATTATATCCTTATGAAAGAAAACGTCTCTTTACATAAATGTTGCATCACCCATAATAATTCTATAAACAATGCCTTAAGCTTCTCTAATATAAAACAAGCAGGTATAGATCTCATTATCCATTATGCCAATTGTAAAGATTATTCCATCGAAAAGTTCTCTAATCCTGGGATTAAAAAAGCTATTCAATATATGCACCAACATTTAAATGAACCGCTTACTTTAGATACGGTATGTGATAGCATTCACCTTAACAAATGTTACTTTTGTACCTTATTTAAAAATGATACAGGACTTACTTTCACCCAATATTTAAACAAAATACGTATAGATGCTGCCAAGCATCTTATGCAGGAGACCACGCTTTCCCTAGATGAAATTGCCTATCGCTGTGGTTTTAACACCTACTCTTATTTCTGTACTACCTTCAAAAAAATAACGGGGCAACCTCCTTCTGCATTTCCAACTATGCAAAAGTGAGGTTGCCCCTTCACTTAACCTTTATTCTCTTGTCTTGCTAATCACTTCATCCATCATTTCTCTTGACATCATGCCACGTAGATAGCCTTCTACTGTACCATCTGGATTAATCAAGAAAGTTGTAGGGAAAGCTGAAATACCATAATAGTATGCTAGTGCGCCTTCTTCGTCCATCACAACAGGGAAAGTATATCCCTCATCCTCTAAAAACTGTATCACTTCTTCCTTGGACTTTTCATCTCCCATATTAGGGAAAGCTACTCCAAGTACGACTACATCTTCTGCATTTAGACCATAGTCCTTATAAAGTGCTTCTATATCTGGCATCTCTTCCTTACAAGGTGGACACCACGTCGCCCAAAAGTTTAAGAATACCGTCTTACCCTTGTATGCACTTAGCGTATGGGTATTGCCATACTGGTCAGTAAGCGTAAAGTCTGGAGCTTGTTGCAGTTGTTCAACACTTTCTTCTTCTCCTTGACCTTCTTTCTGCTCATTTCCAGGTGCAACTACACTACCTCCACTAGGTACTTCAAACTTAGGTGTTCTTATCCCATTTGCTAAAAGGAGGCATCCAACAACAAGTAATAAGTAACCCCCTATTTTCTGAATCATATTCATTTTCAACTTCACTCGGTCTAATAATTGCAGCATCTTCTCTGAGAATACTGCTACAAGCATAAAAGGAATAATAAAACCTAACGTATAGACCCCTATGAGCATAAACCCTTGGTTATGACTACTACTTGTAGATGCCATAACCAGTACTGAAGCTAAAAGTGGCCCAATACAAGGTGTCCATCCAAAACTAAAGGTAAAGCCTAATAAGTAAGCAATCAGCGGATTCATCTCTTTAACTTGCATATGGAACTTACGCTCTCTTTGAAGAAAAGGAATGTTCAAATCCCCAATATAGAAAAAACCCATAATCAAGATAAAGATTCCACCTCCCATAAGGAAGTAACGCTTGTACTCAGCAAGAAAACCTTGAAATGCGCCTATTCCCATCCCTAAGATGAAAAAGGTCGTTGCAATCCCTAGTACAAATAAGAAAGTGTTCCGCAGTAACACCTTTTTGCTCTCTTTTTGTATCCCTTCTTTCCCTTCTACCTCGCGACTTGCCCCTTCACTGGCACTTCTTGCTAATACGGCTAAATATACAGGAAGTATGGGGAGTACACAGGGTGATAAAAAAGAAAGAATCCCTTCTAAAAATACAACTACAAAATTTATTTTTTCCACAAAATTAATCTCTCATTCTATAATGTTATAAGCCCCAAGGAAAATCTGTTAATCCCTCTATTTGTAAACATTTTTTGTAGTTTAGCACGTTTTATACCTTTGGTCAAACAAGATTCAAGTAAGCTTTAAATAACGTTCCTCATGTTCTTTTTCAATCTTTCCAACTTCTTCAAAAAGAAAAGCAATATGATCTAATCCTTCTGTACAACATATCACCTTTAACTTTTACTTGTGTGCTATTTGATTTAAATTCTAAGCTATAAATAGTATAATTTGTATCTCCAATGGCATAATCACTAAAAAAATCATTATTTTTCTAGTGATTATGCCATTGGTTTAGAGCTCTCTTTTTTAACATTTTCTATAGATTTTACTAATTTAAATCTATCTATTCTTAAATTATTATCCTTATCTTCTATTTTAACATATTTAGAATTTATATACTTGATTACATTAACCTTCAAAAATATACAAAATACATTTTAAAATTTGTGTATTTTTGACTTTATTTTATACTTTTTCGCTTATCTTGTCACAATTTGACTAATGAGCCCTTGACGCTTTATGTAATATATGCTATTCTGACGATGTAAGGCACTCCCCTGCCTTACCTACTATTAACTTGACTAAACTGAGTCGCCCCTATAGACTCGAGAACAGTTTAGCATGAGGCTTATGCACCATAGCTACATATCTCATATATGGACAGCACTCCCCCTTATGCGTAGAGTACTCCCCGAACTTTACTCTAACGCCTAATATAAATATATATGGACATAAGCCTCCCCATACAGGAGCAGATTAGTACCCTCACTAATCTGCTCCATTTTATTTATCTAAATATGGCTATCACCACATGATTAGATAAAAAGGCCCACTACATGAGTGGGCTTTTCGTGCTTTATTTACTCTCCTAGTATAGTTCGTAAACGATAGAGGAGTTGTAAAAATATTTTTCCTTTGATTGGTGTCTCCCAAAGTGTTGAGGCAAAATTCTTTTGACATATGTAAAAACTTAAGAGTACTCTCAATGTTTCTAAATCTGCGTCTGGAATTAGACACTCATAGTCTGCCCCTGGTGCTACTTCTTGTAGCACATTGAAATAATCTTTATTCAATATGCCACATTGATACACTTCGTCAACAAAAGATGTAATTTCATCGTCTTGTTGTCTGTAACCTAAACTGATTACAGTCGGATCTTCAAAATACGGAATAAAATTGAATAGCACTTTACAGTTGTTCATAAATTAGTCCCCCTGATGGTTTTTTAGATTCTTAAACCGTTTTACTAAAATTACATCTTGTAAATCAAAATATAAACTAATAATATAGATTATATCAGATAATATTATAATTTTCATTATAAAATTATAATATTATTTACCTATACTTTATAGTATAATTGTCCAAACTTTATTACTTTTTTATAGATTGCTTGACTTCTTCTTCTACTCTAGGTACAAGCCTGATCACTTAAAGGCACAAAAAAAGGACTACAGCTACTAGTCCTTAATCAAATATAAACAATGTTTCTATTGGTGTCTCTACAACTCTTGAAATATCAATAGCAAGCTTTAAAGACGGATTGTACTTGCCTGATTCTAACCGCATAATTGTTTCACGTCTTACGCCTACTTGGTCGCCAAGCTGTTCTTGTGTCAACCCTTTTAATACACGATACTTTTTGAGCTCGCATCTAAACTCATTCATTATCTTGCTCCTGTTTATCCCAGTAGTATAAAAGCCCTATGGATAAATTGCTTACAACTGCCCAATCTAAGGCAAGAACTGCGATTAGGAATGTATAAGCTGCCTTATATCCATAAGGCTCTATCCAGTTGACACAAGCAATTAGTGATAAAAAGATAATCATCAAACCTACACGGTACGCCACACCCTGTGCTCTACGCTCATTTTCTAAATAGCGCTCATCTCTTAAAGTACCTGACATCTTGCCTTCAAAATAAAAAGAAAAGAACCCAAAAAACACAAGAAAAGCCAAACTTCCTGTCCAATCTGTTGTTAGATACGCAATAGGACCCATAAACCCTAAGAAGCCCAACCATCCTAAGTGCTTAGAAATCGTACGTGTCTTTATCTCCTGATTCCCTAAAGCCCATCCTACTTTCAAATTTTTCTTTTTCATACGACGCCTCCTAAAGTGATATAATTATCTCTTTATGTGATAATTATATCACTTTGTATAGAAATTGCAATGTATTTTAAAAATTATTTGATAAATTCAGCTTCTTATTCTATGGAGGTCTAACATGACTAAATTAATTAAGGTATTTAAGGCATACAAGTCCTTCATGAAGCAGAAAAAGAAGAAAAAAAGCAAAAGAATGAGCTAAATACCTTAAATACCAAATGAATCATGAATAAAGTACTTTTATTATAATCAAATAATATGCTTTTTGCATTTCATTCATTCGTGTTTTAACAGGTACTGGGACACTCTTAGCATTTCCTGGTAGTATGCTTGGGGCACTCACTTGTGGCCTCCTCTTTAAACTGTATCCCAAACTCCCTCTAGCCACACTGATTACCCCTAATTTATATGAACTTGCCAGACTTACCGACACAGCCAGTGACCTTCTTTACTTTGTAGATGATACGTTCAGCTGGTTTGAAGGTAAACGCTATGAGTCTTCTAATACTCACGGTACAGGTTGTACACTCTCTTGTGCCATTGCCTCAAACTTAGCCCTTGGTTATACTTTATCTGAAAGTGTAAAGCATAGCAAAGACTATGTGGCAGGTGCCATCCGTGATGGGCTTAATATTGGCCAAGGAAATGGACCACTTAATCACTGCTACAACTTATAACTCAAATACTTAATGACCTCTATATGCTCAACAAATGCATCACTTATTCCACAGCTAAAGGCCTCCTAATAAAGAATTAGGAAGCCTTTTTATTTTTGTGCTTTTTTCTCATTGTGTGATGTCTTGAAAGGTATAATACCCCATTATCCTCTATCTATTATCTATTTCTTATCTTTTACAATCCCTTTGACTACATCTACTAAGTTAATCCCTGTAAGTGAATTTACAACCTCTGGTAACTGAGACACAATGTTGGTAACACTTTTTGTAACTTTACTAGCGCCACCACCATCTCCATTATCAATGACCACAATTTTTTCTGTCTTACTAAGTGGTTCAGAAATAGCTGATGCAATAGCTGGAAGTTTGGAAGTAAGCATTTCCACAATAGCTGCTTCCCCGTACATTTTGTACGCTTCTGCTTTTTCTTTCATCGCCTCTGCTTCGGCCTTCATAGCATCTGCATTCGCTTCACCTTTAAGTCGAATTGCTTCCGCTTCCGCTTGCCCTTTAAGTCGAATACTTTGAGCTTCTGCCTCTGCTCGTTTAATCATTTCAATACGTTCAGCCTCTGCTTTTTGTTCAATACGATATTTATCTGCTTCAGAACTTTTTTCAATTTTGAATTTATCTGCTTCAGCTACTTTTCTAATTGTTGCTTCTAATTCACGCTCTCTCTTTTTCGCCTGTTGTTCTGCAATCTCTGTTTGACGTTGCTCTTCGAAAAGTTCAGCATTTTTTTGTCCTTCAATAACTTGCTTTTTGACAATATTTTCTTCTACTTGGTATGCTAAATCCGCCTTAGCTTGAGCACGTTTTTCTTGCTCTTTGTATTCTTGTACTTTTAATTCTTTTTCCTTTTCTGCACGCGCAATATCAGTTTCAGCTAAAATTTGAGCTTCACGTCCTGCACGTTTAGCCTCTGCTGTTTTTTGCATCTGTTCTCTTTGTGCTTCTGCCTCTGCAATAGCAGCATTTTTCTTCACTTCAGCAATCTGTTTTGCTCCTAAAGCTTTTAAATACCCTTGTTGGTCATCAATGTCACGAATAGTAAAAGTTGTAATTTCAAGTCCCATCTTTTCAAGGTCTGCTTTAGCTACACTTTCTACTTGGTTTGCAAACATTTCACGATCTTTATAAATTTCTTCTACTGTCATTTTAGAAATAATTTCACGGAGTTTTCCTTCAAGTACATCTTGAACTGTAGACTTAATCACTTGAATGGTTTCTTTTTCACGTCCTGTATTGAACTGTTCCATTGCCTGCAAAATACATTCTTTGTTCGATTTAATTTTAATAATAGCAACTCCATCTGTATCTAAAGGTACACCGTTACTATCTAAAGACCCAAATGTTTTAATCTCTACCTTCATATTTTCAAGAGAAATTTTGTCTACTTGTTCAAAGATAGGAATAACGATGCCACCTGCGCCGCTAATGACTCTCTTTTTTAGACCGGTTACAACAATTGCTTTATCTTGTGGTGCTTTTTTCCACAATAATGCAATAAGTAGTAAAATGACTAAAATACCTGCTGCGACTCCAATTAAAATAATAAGCCATTGACTCATTTTCAAATCTCCCCTTTTCTATTCTTACTGTAAATTTAGAATATAATAAAATTATACAAAAAAGAGTTTGCAAAAGCAAACTCTTTTAATGGAAAACTTCACTTAATTTTCTTTTTATACGCTGTAATGCGTTATCAATAGACTTGACGGATTTCCCCATATGTTCCGCAATCTCATGATAATTTTGTCCTTGAGTATGTGCATTGAGCACTTCCCATTCAAACTCACTTAAACTTTCTTTCATATGTTGTTTAAGAAGTTTCAAATCTTCTTGGTGAATAATCATCTCTTCCGGATTATGACTAATGGTATCTTTTAAAGTATCCATTAAAGTAATGCCATCATCTTCTTCACCTGCAACAGGCAAGTTGAGGGAGATACTTGTATTCAGTGGCATATGTTTTTGACGGGTTGCCGTTTTAAACGCTGTACTAATTTGTCTTATAATACATAAGGTAGCAAACGATTTAAAGGTGGCATCTTTATGTGGATTATAATCACAAATCGCCTTAAAAAGTCCGACCATACCTTCTTGTATCAAATCCTCTACATCTGCGCCTACAAAATAATTTGCTTTAATCTTTTTTCGTACAAAAGGTTTATAACGTTGTACAAGTATTTCTATGCATCCCCTGTCCCCAGTTTGATAGGCTGCAATCAGTTGTTCATCTGTTAAGAGATCGGCTGTTTTCATTCCCACACCCCCCAGTCTATGCTTTTAAAGCTCTATATTAGAAGTGACGTTGTCTTACTACTTCATACGCGAGAATACTTGCTGCTACAGAAGCATTAAGAGAAGTTACTTTTCCATACATTGGAATACGTACAACAAAGTCACATTTATTTTTTACGTTTCTAGAAACACCTTCTCCTTCACTACCAATAACAATACCGATAGGTCCTCTTAAGTTATCTGTATAGATAATTTCTCCGTCCATATCTGCACAAGCCACCCAGATGCCTTTAGTTTTAAGCTCTTCGATTGTTTGGGCAATGTTTGCTACTTTTGCTACTTTTGTATATTCAATAGCACCTGCTGATGCTTTTGATACTGTAGAAGTAAGGCCTACTGCACGACGTTTTGAAATGATGATACCATGTACACCTGCATTGTGTGCAGAACGGATGATTGCACCTAAGTTATGAGGATCTTGAATATTTTCTAAAATTAAGATAAATGGATCTTCACCTTTAGATTTAGCATCATTTAAGATTTCTTCAATTTCTACATATTCATGTGCACTTGCATAAGCTACAACACCTTGATGCCTTTCACCTTTTGAAAGTTCATCTAATCTTGATTTTTCAACTTCTTGAATCACAATACCACGTGCTTTAGCATCACCAATGATTTTTTTGATAGAACCCTCTACTTGGCCACTTTGAATAAGAATTTTTTCAATATCACGACCTGATTTTAAAACTTCAATTACAGAATTTCTTCCAAATAAGATGTTTTCATCTACTGTTGTTTCAACTTGTTCACCTTCTGTTACTGGCATAGGTTTACGATTTGTGAATTTCTTTGTATAAGGCTTTTTAGCTTGAGGTGCTTTGTTTTCAACTTCTTCTCTTACTTCGCCTTGTGGTTTAGCAGGTTGTGGTCTATTTGTTTTTGGTTTACCTGTACCTTGTGGTCTGCCTTCACCTTGTGGTCTGCCTTCACCTTGTGGTTTACCTGCACCTTGTGGTCTACCTGCACCTTGTGGTCTACCTTCGCCTTGTGGTTTACC
>NZ_JAVVQU010000037.1:22304-33146 GCF_036655075.1 Niameybacter sp.
TTCGCCTTGTGGTTTACCCGCACCTTGTGGTCTACCTGCACCTTGTGGTCTACCTTCGCCTTGTGGTCTACCTTCGCCTTGTGGTTTACCCGCACCTTGTGGTCTAGGTTTTTTGTCACCTGTATTTTTTTTATAATAAGGTTTTTTATTTTCTTTTTTAGGCTCGTTCGTTCTGTCTGCTTGATTTTGCTCTAAATTCATTCTATTTAATTCTCCTTTTTCTTTTTGAGTTCTTGTAAGTCTTGTTTAGAAATTCCGCCTGTAAGCAAGATAACAATCGCATACACGATTGCGCCTATACCTACCGCGCCTATTGTCATAACGGCATTTTGCATTTTAGAAGTTGCATCTAAAATATTACCCAATAATCCGTACCCAAAGTATGCTGCTACACCCATTACTGCTGCTGCAATAAGTGGTTTGACAATGACAAGCATAGTATTGAGTTTAAAGCCAGTTTGCTTCTTAACAGCTAAGAAGTTATACAATGTGAAAGTTGCATAACCTGCAATTGAAGAAAGTGGTGCACCAAGAATACCCATACTTCCTACTAAAATAACATTTAATACTGCTTTTACAACAGCTGCAATACCTAAAGCTTGTACAGGAATCCATACTTTTCCGAGACCTTGAAGGACACCTGTCATAGCTTGTCCAAGCATAATGAATGGAATACTGAAAGCTGAAAGACGTAAAATAGGTCCACCTTGTAAAGATTCTGGGAATAAGAAGCCCATAACTGGTTCAGCAAGCACAGCAAGTCCAATTGCTGCTGGTAAAGAGATGAGTAAGCCAAATCTTGAACCAAGCTCCATTTTATCTTGCATTTCCTTGTGGTCTTTACGCGCTACTGCTTCAGCAATAGCTGGTACAACACTTGTTACAAGCGCCATACCAAAAGCTAATGGTAGGTTGACAAGTGTTAAAGTATTGGTAAGTTGTCCAAATAAATCCGCTGCCACAGTTTGATCCATGCCACCACTTACGAGTCCAGCCGTTACAATCGCTGAATCTAGGAAGTTCATCACAGAATTGACTGCTGCACCAATTGAAATAGGAACAGCTAGTACCAGTACAACTTTGGCTACACTTTTAAAAGTTGTTGAGACAACCTCTTGCTTTTGTGTATCCATTTCCGCATAAATGTCTTTTTTATGTTTAAGGTAGAAGAGGGCAAGTACCGAAGCACCACATATTCCACCTACAACAGACCCAAATGATGCACCACCCGCAGCATAACCTACATTTGGCATGAAGAAGGCTGCAAGTCCAAGACCTGCTACAACACGTCCAAAGTTTTCTAGGACTTGTGAAATAGCTGTTGGTGCCATGTTTTGCATACCTTGGAAGTATCCACGATATACCCCCATAATACAAACAAAGATTGGGCTAAGTGCTAAGCCCCATAATGAATAAATAGTCTGTGCTTCCCATTTAAAAGCACTAATAAGAATAGGTGCCCCTAAGAAAAAGAGTACAGATAAACTTAATCCTAAAATAATCATAAAGCGCATGGTGTATTTAAAAATCAAATGCGCTTCTTTATATTGTCCTACTACCCTTTTTTCAGCAACGAGCTTTGAAAGTGTAGAGGGAATAGCCACAATAGCAATAGAAGTTAAGAATGTATAAATTGGATACCCATAACCATAGTATCCCATTCCTACATTTCCTATCATAGAGCCAAGTGGTATTCTGAAAAAGGCACTTAAAACTTTTGCAATGAGGGCTGCAACTGATAAAATAAGTGCCCCTTTAACAAACTTCCCTGTAGCTTTTGACATAATTTCCTCCTTAGTCAAAAAGGTCTCTACTCCTTAAAGTGATTCAAAACCTAATTGTATTATCTCTTGTATACGGTCAATTTTACCCTCTAAATATAAATAACCTATGAGGGCTTCTAGACCTGTAGCATGACGATATTCAGTAACATCTGCATTCTTAGGTGCTGATATACTTTTGGCATTACGTCCACGCTTTAAGACTTGTAATTCTTCTTCTGTAAGTTGCTCTTCTACGAGGTGATAAAGTTTTGCTTGTGCACCAGCTCTTACTAGTTCACGAGATGCCCTATGCATTTTGTTAACAGGCATATTCCCTTTAGAAAGCACATAAGTACGAACGAAAAGTTCGTATACACCATCTCCAATATAAGCTAACGCAAGCGGTGAGTAAGTATTTGCTTTATGTGTATTCATATTTATGGCACAATTTAAAACTTCATTAATGTTAGTATTCATATTCCTTAGCTTTATATACGTTTAAAACGTACTCCTTCTCTAGTATCTTCAATTAATATACCTTGATCTTTAAGCCAATCACGAATACGGTCTGCTTCAGCAAAGTCTCTTGCTTTTTTAGCTGCTTTACGATCTTCAATGTATTGTTGAATAGCTTCATCAGATAATCCATGTTCTTTATTACCTTCTGTTTCAAAAAGAAGACCTAAGATATTGTTCAGCTTCATAAATTCATTGTATACCGCTTCTGCAAAGGCATGGGTAGCCCCTTCTTTAGCATAAGTATTGGCAAATTTCACAAGTTCGAAGATAAAGCTGATGGCGTCTGCTGTATTAAAATCATCTTCCATTGCTTTATGGAACTTTTCTTCAAACATGTTAAGTTCTTTTAAAAGTTCTTGCTCTTCTCGTGTTAGTATTTCCCCTTTTGCATGACTTAAAGCAAATTCTAAGTTATCTTTACAATTTTTAATACGATTTAAGCCATTTTGTGCGGCCTCCATAAGGTCGTTACTGTAATTAAGTGGACTTCTATAGTGCGCACTAAGCATAAAGAAACGTACTGTATCATAGCCATAGGCTTCTCCTACATCTCTTAAAATTTTGAAGTTCCCTAGAGATTTACTCATTTTGTGATTATCAATGTTTAAGAAGCTGTTGTGCATCCAGTAGTTCGCAAAGGGTGCCTCATTTACTGCTTCACTTTGTGCCACTTCATTTTCATGGTGTGGGAAAATAAGGTCTTCGCCACCTGCATGAATATCAATGGTGTCTCCCAAGAACTTTTTGCACATAGCAGAACACTCAATGTGCCAGCCAGGTCGCCCTTCACTCCATGGACTTTCCCAGTATGGTTCTCCGTCTTTTTTAGGTTTCCAAAGAACAAAGTCCATATGATTTTTCTTTTCGTTGCCAAGTGTCACACGATCACTTGCACCTGCTTCTAAATCTTCCAATACCTTTTTAGACAATTTACCATAGCCTTTAAAAGCTGTTGTATCAAAGTACACACTGCCATTTATGGCATATGCAAAACCTTTTTCAATTAACGTTTCAATCATCTTAATGATGCCATCCATCTCTTCAGTTACTCGAGGATGATGTGTAGCCGGTTTAACATTTAAGTTTTTACCGTCTTTTAGCGTTTCATGAATGTATTCTTCTACAAGCTCAGTAGTAGAACGGCCTTCTTCATTGGCTTTTTTAATGATTTTATCATCTACGTCTGTAAAGTTTTGAATAAAGTTGACCTCATAACCTACAGCTTCAAAGTATCTTCTCACTGTATCAAAAACAATGTATGGTCTTGCATTCCCTATATGGATTAAATTATATACCGTTGGACCACATACGTACATACGCACTTTTCCTGGTTCAATAGGATTAAAAGTTTCTTTTTGTTTGGTGAGTGTGTTATAAATTTTAATCATGTTTCCTCTCCTTAGTGTATTTTAGTTTCTATATGTTTCACAAGCTTCTTTGTTTAGGCAATTGAGCTCGGTACACTTTGTGTATCCATTATCTTCTAGGTCTTCTAGATCTTGTACTTCCTTGGACTGAGTACTACTAATCCTTTGGTTTTTAACCTTTTCAAGTTCTTGTTTTACTTGTTGAATACTACTTTGAAGTTCTTCTACAGTCTGGCGCATTTTGCAAATTTCCATTTGAACAGGATCTGGGACTTTTACTTGGTCTAGCTGTTGACAAGGATCCACTCTTTGTCCTGCAACACGTACAATCCTACCTGGAATCCCTACAACTGTACAATCTTCTGGGATTTCTTGCAATACAACCGCATTCGCTGCTATACGTGAGTTATCTCCAACTTTAAAAGGTCCTAATACTTTTGCACCTGTACTAATCATGACATTGTTGCCAATTGTTGGATGACGCTTTCCATGGTCTTTCCCTGTTCCACCTAAGGTGACACCGTGATAAATGGTCACATTGTCTCCAATTTCACAAGTCTCTCCAATAACGACGCCCATCCCATGGTCAATAAAAAGTCCTTTTCCAATGATGGCACCAGGGTGTATTTCAATCCCGGTTAAACCTCTTGCTAGTTGAGAAATCAGCCTCGCTAAAAAGTACCACTCTCTTTTGTATAGTCTATGACCCATTTTGTGAAACAACAAAGCATAAAAACTAGGATATAAAAAAACTTCTGCTGTGCTTTTGATGGCGGGGTCACGTTCCTTGATGACTTTGATCTGCTCTTTAATATAACTCATAAGCTTCCCTCCTCAAAAAATCCAATAAAAAAACTCCCCCCTAGTTCAGAGGCGAGTTGTATATCGCGGTTCCACTCTGATTAAAGTTTTCTATACAATAAGCTTACTTATTCATACCTACCTATTAATATAGAAGAAACTCTATCTTCATCGCCTTAACGCAGCGCCTACGCTCTATGTTACTTTTCTTCACATAGATAGCTCCAGAATGCACTTCATTTAAGTCCATACAACTCACTTCCAGCCTTGGTGAGTCTCTCTAAAGTACTTCGTTAAACTACTCTTTCTTTCATTGCTTTTATCTTTTTAAATTAAAAAATCTTTAGACTACCTCTTATTATAATTCATAAAGCATAGGGTTTCAACTGCTATTATGTATTTATTATATTAAAGTGGTCTATTTATGTGCTTATTTTATTCATAAGTATCTCTAATTATTTATAAAACTTGACTCATCCTACTACTCTACACTTTTTCATACTTTCATTTATCTACGCTTCTAATGAATTCTATACCTCAATCATACACGCTTTAATGCTTCAAACACACATTCTACAAGAAATTAAATAAAAATTTTGTATTGCTTAGACCTATAAGTTTCAAAATATTTATCTATATTTTACCATAGATATTTTGAAACTTTTTTGCCCTATTTCTTCTCTAACCTCATGTAATGAAAAAAACGAAAAAAATCACTTGAATGAATCAATTAAACTTAAACCTTTAAAGGAGGATTTACCATGAAACACACACAATTATTTGCAATTGCAGGACTTACGCTATGTCTTACAAGTATCTTTTTTACAGGCTGCAGCCTATCTCAACCAAGCGATACCCATACTCCAGTCACTTCCCCTGAATCTTTACCAAAAGATACAAATACCGCAACCCTTACAAGTTTAACAACCCTTATTGGGAAGTCTGATACAGAAATGGTTGCACTTTTGGGTGAGGGCAACGCTTCTCTACTAGAAGATACTACAACAGTTCTTGGGCGTGACTATCTTCTGGATCTTTTTGATACTGAAATCTTACTTTCTGCCTCTCTTGATGAAGATGGCCTAATCCAAGCTTTTACCCTTCTTCCTTCCGACAATGATTTAGACACCTGGAATGAACAACTTACCTCACTCTTTGGACCTGCTCACTCTGAAACTTCAGATGATGGCAGCGAAGGAAGTGGTCGCAAATCCTTTAAGTGGACCATAGATAACACTTCTATGACCTTAAAAAGTGTCTATGAAACACTGAGTATTGAAATCTATAGTTTATAAAGGAGCCCTCTAATGAAAAGGTTATTATCCATATTTTTTATCTGTCTTTCTATCACCTCTCTTTTTACCGCATGTAGCAAATCGCTCCCAAAAGCACAAGGTATACAAGTTCTAGACTTTAGATTAGGTGAGGGATTCATGGAAGAAAACGGTATACAAGTGCCTTATCCTTTAGATGGTCTCCTAGGCATTCCAGAAGGCGACAACAATCCTGTTGCCTTCATCTTACATGGTGCACATACTATCACAGATGTTAACGAAAGCCGTTACTATTTGGGCTTTGACTATCTGGTTGAGGCTCTTACAAAAGCTGGTTATCTCACCCTTTCCATTAACATCAACAGAGCTTTTGTTTCTGAACCAGTCGAAGGTGTAGAGACTGAACGTGTCTTTAACATTTTTAAAGGTTATTATGAACTTTTAGAAAAAGCTAATGCCGGTGAAAAAATTTTCGCCTATGATTTAACAGATAAGGCGAACTTAGACCAACTCAACTTTATTGGTCATTCTAGAGGTGGTGACAATAGTCTATATATCAGCAAACTTTTAAAAGATGCTGGTGATGAGCGTGTACAATCGGTCCTTATGGTTGCCCCTCCTCAAAATATTGTTCTATCTGAAACTTATGTAGATTTACCTACTGGCATTATTTTACCACAATATGATGGGGATGTGTCTACGTTAGATGGTGCTACCCTTTTTAATTACGCTTATCAATTAGGTATACCCCGTAAACATCCAATTGCTTCAGCCTTTTTATATGGTGGCAATCATGCTCAGTTTAACACACAACTTCCAGAGCGTGACATGCTTGTTTTCTATGAGGATGTCACTTATCTACCCGCTCAAACACAGAAGGATTTTCTTATACAATATGCCACAGACTTCTTAAATACATTTAATCGAAGCGGCGTACATTCCCTTGAAACCTTAGGCATAATTCAACCTACTGCATACAGTACTCCATTTATGCCGTCACTCCTTATGTCAGAAGGATACCGTCTTGTTATGCCTACAAATCTTGTAGAACTTTCAAGTGCCCACTATAGCATGCCTTCATCAAATAAGATGGATGTTACCTATGTTACATTATCTTCCTTCCCTGAAGAAGATACCGCGGCTCCTTTTAACCATCCTGTAGGACTACATGGTTCTATACCTCTTTATAGTTTGGCTTGGCAAACACCTGATGCTACACTTACTTTCTCTTTAGACACACAAAACTTAAGTAACTATAAGCAACTTGCCCTTTGGATAGCTAATGATTCTACTCATCCTTATAATGATGGCAATAACCCTCTTGAACTGGAAGTTATCCTAACAGATGTTAAAGGGCTAACAGCTAGCAAAGTCCTTTCTGCTACTAGGGATTCTGCTCTTCGCTATAACCCTACACCAATTATAAATATTCATGCAGACATTGACGGTTTAGACCCCTACTGGAAAGCACAACATTTCACGCCACTAGGTACTCAATTTATCCCTCTTACTCATTTTAGTGGCATTGACCTGACACAAATTACTTCTATTACTCTAAAAGGGCTGAACCCTTCAGGTGCCGTTATGCTAGGAGGCATTGACTTATACGAATAGAACTATATCCAGCACTTCTTTCTACGTTATCCACTATTAGACATTTTAGTGTGCACAATAGTTTTAGTTATTATGCAAAAATCCTAGGGTTCCAAAATAATTTGGTGTCCTAGGATTTTTGTATTTGAAGTATGGTTGGCAAAAAACATTTAGCATCTTATTTATCAAGTAAGACAATCGCTTGACTAGAAATGCCTGCCTCAGTTCCTGTAAATCCAAGTCCTTCTTCTGTTGTAGCCTTCACATTGATTTGGTCTAGCTCTATGTCTAGTGCCTTTGCAATATTTTCTCTCATTGTTATAATATATGGAGCCATCTTAGGCCTTTGGGCAATAATTGTGGCATCGATATTATGAATTTTAGCCCCTGCTTTGTCTAGTAACGCTTTCACATATTCTAAAAGCTTAATACTAGAAATACCTTTATACTGTGGCTCTGTATCTGGGAAGTGTTTTCCAATATCCCCCTCTGCAATGGCACCTAACAGTCCATCCATAATCGCATGTACCAATACATCTGCATCAGAATGTCCTAACAATCCTAATGTATGAGGAATTTCCACTCCACCTAAAATAAGCTTACGTTCTTCTACTAATTTGTGTACATCATATCCCATGCCAATTCTTAACATCTTTTCTCCTCTTTTCTTCTATATTCATGCTATTTATATGACCTCTAGTATCAACCTTTTACTTCCTTATTATAGCATATTTGAATTTAAATTTTACTTCATACCTTGAAACTTCTGCTCCAATGTAGCAGTCTAATACATGTAATACATCAATTGAAATACCAGCGCTGGAAGGTAAAACATATGGAAACAGAAATCATTAATTACATTGTCTCCCATAAAGATAAACATTATCGTATAGCCTATAGCTATGTTAAAAATCAAGAAGATGCCTTAGATATTGTCCAAGATACCATTGTTAAGGCACTCAAATATCAACACACCTTACGTGAACCTCACTATTTAGATACTTGGTTTATTAAAATTCTTATCAATACTTGCAAAACCTTTCTAAAAAAACAAAATCGTTATATGGACATAGATGACGAAACTTTGCTTAGTTTAGATGCCCCTCAGCTAGATACTTATAAGTATTTTGAACTAGAGGATGCCCTAGACCAACTTAGTTATAACGAAAAAACAATTATTTTACTCCGTTACTTCCAACAATTTGAGTTACAGGAAGTCTCTACAGTTATGGAACAAAATCTTAGTACTGTTAAATCTACCCTATACCGTGCCTTAAAAAAGCTCAAATTACTTTTAGAAAATGAATAAAGAAGGTGAATACTATGAATAAAAACTTATCTGACCAAGAAAATAAGTTAACCCAACAACTTGATACAACACTTCACACCATTGAAATCCCATCTGAATTAGACTCAGTTGTTCAAGCTGCCATCAAAAAAGGCTCTGCCTCAAAAAGAAAGGTGATTAGAATGAAAAAATGGAGTAGAACACTAACTACTACTGCTGCCGTTCTTATGATAGGTTTTGTAGGGGCTGCTAATATAAGTCCTACTTTTGCTAAGACCATGAGTACTATTCCTGTACTTAACACTTTAATCAATGTGGTGACTTTTAACCAATTTGATTACCATGAGGAAACTTATGCAGCCCAGTTAGAAACACCCGCTTTAGAGGGTCTTCAAAACACAACACTACAAGACACACTAAATACCAAATATCTAAAAGAAAACAAAGCACTTTTTGATCAATTTCAAGAAGAAGTAGCTCAAATGAAACAAACCACTGAAGGTGGACATTTAGGGATTAATACAGGCTATACAATTAAAACAGATAATGATCACATTCTATCTATTGGGCGCTCTGTAGTCAACACAGTAGGCTCTTCTTCTACGACCATTACCTATGATACCATCGACAAACAAAATGAACTTCTTATTACGCTTCCAAGCCTTTTTAAAGATGCTAGCTATGTAGATGTAATCAGTGAAAATATCTTAGTCCAAATGCGCACACGTATGATCGAGGATGCCAATCAATTTTACTGGATAGATGCCGATGCCGAGTTCACTGATATTTTCACTTCTATTGATGCTGAACAAAACTTCTATATTTCCGATACCGGTAAACTTATCATCTCCTTTGATAAATATCAGGTGGGCCCCGGTTCTATGGGTGTACAAGAATTTGAAATTCCAACAGAACTTCTCCAACCTCTTTTAGTAAGCAATACTTATATTCACTAAAAAAATGCCCTAAGTAGTCCTCTCGGCTAACTTGGGCATTTTTCTATACGTTTTATTTGAATGTATTGATATCTATTCTATGATTTGCACAGCAACACCTATAAGACCTGGTCCTGTATGTACACCTAGTGCTGGGCTAATCTGTCCTTCTACAAAAGCTTCAATATTGGGAAGTTGTTTCTTGAGTTCTACTTTAACACCTTCTGCTTCTTCTGCTGCACCACCATGGCATACCGCAATATTATACTTTTTCCCTGTTAAACTAAATTCTTTAGCAAGCTCTACAATCTTTTCAAGAGATTTTTTCCTTCCTCTTACTTTAGCAAGGTTATAGTAAATGCCTTCATCGTTACAAGAGATAATTGGTTTTAAGTTGAGTGCATTTCCCAAAATAGAGGCTACAAGCCCAATACGCCCACCTTTTTGAAGATACTCTAATGTGTCTACGCAAAAGAACACTTTAACTTTAGAAATATTACGCTCTACTGTGCCCACTAATTCCTCAAATGGCATTCCTGCTTCAATAAATTCAGCTGCTTGAATGGCATTGAAGCCACCCGCAATGCCAATATTAAGTGTATCAATTGTTCGAATATCTAACCCCTCATATTCTTTTGATAGCATAGTCACCAAGTTATGCGTCCCGCTCAAGCCACTAGATAAGGTGACAGCAAGTACTTTCTCATAGCCATTTGCTTTAATTTGGTCAAATTTCTCTATAATTTCCGTCCCACTTGGAAGCGAAGTCTTAGGAATCTCTGTTTTTAATTTTGCATAAACTTCATCTGCTGTAATGTCTACACCATCTGAATATTCACCATCACTATAAATGATTTTTAGGGGTATGGTATACATGCCATACTTATCAATTAATACTTGTGGCACATCAATACAGCTATCCACTAATAATGCTATTTTATGTTTGTTCATGTTCAACCCTCACTTTATCTATTATTATAATTTTCTAGTCTCTATTAATTACAATAGTATATCATTTCACTTATCATTTCAAGTAGTTTTTAAAACTATATAATTTTTCTACTAATCTTTCTAGACCTATTGTAATCTTAAATGTTTTTAAACTCAAGTATAATTTATTTTTATTAAAAAAAGCAGATACGATATATCGTATCTGCTTTTTTTAATAGCGGAAGACGGATTTGAACCGCCGACACCATGGGTATGAACCATGTGCTCTAGCCAACTGAGCTATTCCGCCATATTCATTTGTGGTATAAATATGGTCGCTATAGGGCTCGAACCTATGACCCCCTGCTTGTA
>NZ_JAVVQU010000038.1:0-17323 GCF_036655075.1 Niameybacter sp.
GTTAATAATAAAAGTATAGTTTGCATCTTAAGATTAAATGATTGAATTTATTTAAATTATAGTAATTAAAATAGAAAATGTACAGATAATAATAAAAAGAAAACTCCTAATTTAAAGTTACAAAACGAGTAATAAAAAACTAACAAAAAAATACAAAAAGCTATTCTAAAGCTAAAATATCTTGTATAATATCTTTATAACATGAATTATACTTTATTAATTGAAACAGAGAGGATTTGACTCATGGAAAAACAATTACCACAATCAATGCAAAATCTCCTTGAAGAAGTTAGAGCAAAATTAGCAGGTGATGAAAAACTTATTAAAATGTTCGAAAACTGCTATACAAATACTTTAGATACAACTGTTAAAAAGATGGAAGACGGTTCTACGTACGTTATCACAGGAGATATCCCAGCAATGTGGCTTCGTGACTCTGTATGTCAACTTAGACCATACTATGTATTAGCTGAAAAAGATCCAGAAATCGCTGATATGCTTGAAGGTCTTGTAAAAAGACAAATGCAATACATCTTAATCGATGCTTATGCAAATGCTTTCAACGAAGCAGACAACGGAAACTGTTGGGAAAAAGACGAAACAGAGATGAGTGGATGGATTTGGGAAAGAAAATATGAGATTGACTCACTTTGCTTCCCAGTTCAAATGAGCTACTTACTTTGGAAAAACACAGGTAGAACAGGTCAATTCGATGAACAATTCGTAAAAGCAATCTACCGTATTATCGAAGTATTTAGAACAGAACAAGACCATGAAAATAAATCACCTTACAACTTCATCAGAAAAGGTTGTTACTACACAGATACACTTTCAAGAGACGGTAAAGGTGCTTTAGTTAAATCTGATATCGGTCTTACATGGTCAGGATTCAGACCAAGTGATGATGCTTGTATGTACGGATACCTTATCCCATCAAACATGTTCGCAGAAGTTATCATGGGCTATGTAGTAGAAATTGCTACAGAAGTACTTAACAACGCTGAACTTGCAAAAGTTGCTGCTGAACTTAAAGAAGAACTTAGAGCGGCTATCGAAGCTCACGGTACACTTAACAACTACCAATACGGTAAAGTATACGCTTATGAAGTAGATGGTTTCGGCCAATACAACATCATGGACGATGCAAACCTTCCAAGTCTTCTTTCTATCCCATACATCGGATACGTAAATGAAGAAGATGAAACATACAAAAACACAAGAAAAATGATCCTTAGTGAAATGAACCCATACTTCTACAAAGGGACAGAAGCTCAAGGTATCGGTAGCCCACATACACCAGTAAACTACATCTGGCACATCTCACTTGCTATGCAAGGTTTAACATCAAACGATATGGAATACAAAAAAGGTATTCTTGAAATGATGAAAAACACAGATGGTGGAAAAGAATTAATGCACGAAGGATTCAACGTAGATGATCCTGCTCAATACACAAGAGAATGGTTCTCATGGGCAAATGCAATGTTCTGTGAACTTGTACTTGACTACTGTGGATATAAAGTAAAAAGATAATTAAAGCAAAGAGGCTGCCCTGTTGGGCAGCCTTTTTAAGTCTACAAATAACTATCTTTGATATTGAATAACTAACACCTCATAAGGATATAGTGTATAATAAAAGTAAAAGTATACAGGAGGGTTTTTATGACAGCTATTCAAAAGTTATTACATGAACTTGTAGAAGAATTGCCTGATAAAGAAGCCGCTGAAGTAGTCGATTTTATAGAATACTTAAAACTTAAAAAAGAGAAAGAACTCTACAGAGAATTACAGCAAGTCAGCGAAAGTAGTCTGGACTTCTGGGATAATGAGATAGATGATGAGGTATGTACCCTAGAAATCATGGGGTGTGGTCTAATGGTGTATTAGCAAAGGATGAAGGTAAAACGTTACCTCATTATTTAAGGAGGCAAGGGTATCAGACTGCCAATGTGGGTAAGATGCATTTTGAACCTACGGGAGACCCAACAGGTACTATGAGTGCAGAGGCAAAGGTGCATTGGCAAAGGCAAGCAGACCATGAAATAGAGCAGGGGTATTGGGGATTTGATACGATTAAATGTACTATTGGTCACTCGGTTGTAACAGGCAACTATAGACAGTGCCTTGTAGAGTATCGAAATGGATTTGGTGACCAGGACTTTTGTGTATATGCCTTAATCAACAAAAATTATAAGTTTATTCGCTATGAGGATGGGACTTATGAACTCAATGATTTGGAAAAAGACAAAGAAGAAAGACAGAATGTAGCCAGTCAGCCTGAGTATCAAGACGTGGTACAACAAATGACCAATAACTTATTGAGTTATTTGATGCAGACTTCTACTAATAGGTTTCCACAAATCTGTGGGAATTAAAAACTACATAGAAAGAAGGGCCTAGTAAATCCCTTCTAAGATGCTAAAAGAGGGACTACTACACTTTGGTGTGGTAATCCCTCTTTTATATGCTTCATACTAAGCTTTTAATAATTCGTATTGTGTAGTGTATAAGTGGCAATAGCCACCTTCATGTGCGATCAGTTCATCATGTGTACCCATCTCTAAGATTTTACCATCTTGGATGTAGATAATCTTATCAGAGTTCTTGATGGTTGAAAGTCTATGAGCAATAACAAAAGAAGTTCTGCCTTTAAGAAGTTCATCAAGACCTTGTTGAAGTAAAATCTCAGTGCGGCTATCAATACTTGAAGTTGCTTCATCTAAGATGAGAATCTTAGGATTTGCAAGAAGTGCACGTGCGAAGGAGATAAGCTGTCTTTGACCTACTGAAAGTCTGTCTCCACGTTCGTTAACTACCGTTTCGTAACCATTTTCAAAGGTCATAATAAAGTCATGTGCCTTAACGATTTTAGCAGCAGCAACAACTTCTTCATCTGTTGCAGTTAAGTTACCGTAACGAATATTCTCCATAATAGTACCAGAGAAGATAAAGGAGTCTTGCATCATGATTCCCATTTGGCTTCTAAGAGAAGAAAGGGTTACGTTGCTAATGTCATGGTCGTCAATGAGGATACGGCCATCGTTGATGTTGTAGAAGCGGCTAATAAGGTTGATGATTGTTGTTTTGCCTGAACCTGTTGGTCCTACAATGGCAACACGTTCACCTTGTTTGGCTTCAAAGGTTACCCCTTTAAGAATCATTTCATCGTCTTCATAAGCGAATGTAACATCTTCAAATTTCACATTACCTTCAATTTGAGGAAGTGTTGTTGCATCTGGTACATCATGAACAGATGGTTTTTCATCCATAAGCTCAAAGATACGTTCTAAGTTTGCCATAGCATTGATGATGGTGTTGTAGAAGTTTCCAAGGTTAGTGATCGGACCCCAGAAGCGCCATACATAGGCAACAAAGGCTACAAGAAGCCCTACAGAAATATCATCTACAAAAATGAGTACACCACTCGCATAAACAATCGCAACGGTTAAAGTCGCTACGTTATCCATAATAGGCCAAACTAAGAAGTTAAGTTTAACAGCACCAAGCCAAGCACCACTGTATTCGTTACAAACATGTTCATTCACACGCATACTTTCTTCTTCGTGGGCAAAGGCTTGTGTAACACGCATGCCATTGATGCTTTCACTTACATAAGCATTCATATTAGATTGCTTTGTGCTCAGTTGTTGATGCGCTTTTCTTTGAAGTGTTTTAAGTGGGTACATGAAAGCTATAAGGATAGGAATCCCGATTAAGCTCACCCAAGCAAGTCTAGCATCTAAGACAAACATAAAGATCATGGTTAAAATAATACTAAAGATATCTGCCACTAAGTTGACAAAACCATTACTTAATAGGTCACTTAATGCATTAATGTAGTTGACAACCCTAACTAAGATTTTACCGTGAGGGCGTGTATCGTAGTATGTAAAAGGAAGCTTTTGTAAGTTCACAAATAGGTCATGACGCATGTCGATTAAGATGTCTTGACCTACGCGGCCCATAGTCTTAATACGGTTTTGCATAATCAAACTAATACCTACAAGTGATAGAATGAACAGGAGCGTTGCGATAGAAAGCCCTGTGATATTCTTGTTTGGAATATAGTCGTCAAGGACTAGCTTCATAAGGTAAGGTCCAAATAGTCCGAGTAAACTTGAAATAATCATAAGGAACATACAGCCAATGATTGGTTTGTTGTAGGGTTTCATATAATCGTAAAGGCGTCTCACATGATACATGTTAAAGCCTTGTTCGAGTGTTTCATCTTGGTCAAAGGTATTACGTGCCATTTAGTTCGCCTCCTTTTGTGTAAGACTTGCAAGTTCTTTGTCGAAGTCGCCAAATTGAGTTTCAAATACTGTATAGTATTCACCTTTAAGTGCCATCAGTTCATCATGTGTACCTTGTTCAATCACACGTCCACGCTTAAGGACTAAGATTAAGTCAGCAGCTTTAACAGAAGAGATACGATGTGCGATGATAAAGGTTGTTCTTTTACGTGTTGTTTCGTTTAATTTTTGTTGGATACGCATTTCAGTTTCCATGTCAAGGGCTGAAGTGGTATCATCTAGAATTAAAACAGAAGGATCTTTGATTAAAGCACGAGCAAGAGCAATACGTTGTCTTTGCCCACCAGAAAGTCCTACGCCACGTTCCCCAACAACAGTGTCATAACCTTCAGGCATACTACGGATGAAGCTATCTGCCTCTGCCATAGAAGCAAATTGTTGAATCTGGTTAGAAGAAGCCTTTGGTACACCGTAACGGATGTTGGCTTCAATCGTATCTGAGAAGAGGAAGACCTCTTGCATAGCCATAGCAATACTTTCACGAAGTCTACGAATGCTGTAGCTACGGATGTCCTTACCATCAATTAAGACTTTACCACTTACTGGCTCGTAGAAGCGGCAGATAAGGTTGATTAAAGTAGATTTACCAGCACCTGTGTGACCAATAATCCCAATGGTTTGACCAGGAGATGCTTTAAAGGAAACTTTTCTGAGTGCGTCAGTATCTTCAAAGCTGAAAGATACATTTTTAAACTCAATTTCTCCTTTGATACGTTCTGGTTCTACTGCATCTTCTTGGTTTTGAATCTTAGACTCTGTAGCAAGAAGCTCACGAATCTTAGCAGAAGCAGCAATAAAACGTTGGGTATCATTGATAAGGTAACCCGCTGAACGCATAGGGTTGTTAAGTGCCCAAAGAAGTCCGTTGAACGCCATCAAATCCCCAAGTGTCATTTGGTCTTGAATAACTAAGATTCCACCAACAAAGAGCATCACTACGGTTAAGAAGCTTGCTAAAAACTCTAAGATAGGAATATAGTGTTGGGTAACTTCAATGGTATCTAAGTTTGCTTCCTTATAGAAAGCATTTTGTTTGTTGAACTTTTCAATTTCATAATCTTCCTTAGAAAAGGCTTTAACAATACGATTTCCACTAATGTTTTCTTGTACAACAGAGTTAAGTCTAGAATAAGCCTCACGTGCTTTGTGGAATGTAGGTCCAATGTGCTTACTCATTCTATTTGTAAAGAATGCAATAAACGGACAAACAACAAGCATTGCAAGTGTCAGTGTTGGATTAATAAACCACATGCATAAAAGTCCAAATACAAATACACTAATGTTATATAGAATATTATAGATAACCCACGCGATGAAATGTCTGAGAAGGTCTGTATCCCCAGTAATACGTGCCATCAGGTCACCTGTTTTCATCTGTTTGTAAAAGTCTACGTCTAGTGTTAAGAGTTTATCGAATAAGTCCTTTCTAATACGTAGTAAAATGTTTTGAGAAATGTACTCAAAGTTCATTTGATAAGCGTAGGCTACCCCGTTTTTTATAAGTGCCGTTGCGATTGTGATGAGTAGGATAGGAATGAGAATGTTGGTCTCACCATTTCCTAAGACTCTATCTACGATTGTTCCACCTAGAATAGGGTTGATCATACTGATTAAAGCTGCTACAAGTACAAGAATAAGGCAAAAGCCATATTTGAATTTGTAGTCTTTAAGGTATCCCCATATCCACTTAAATGTCTCCATAATGTCCCTCCTAATGGGTGATTTCAAACTAACATCATTCATTATATAAAAACTGGGAGAAATAAAAATGTATTATTTTAACCTATTGATGTATATTCTTATCATGATATACAATAAGGATAAAATAAAGAAACTAAAAATGAGGTTTGCTATGTTAATCCCTATACAGTCTATTGATTCCTTTAATCCCCACGTGTTGTTTATTATAAATGCTTTAACAAATAAAGATAATATATCCCTAACCACTTATCATACCCATGACTTTGTAGAGCTGTCGATTGTGACTTCGGGACAGATTAATTATTTAATAGAAGGAGAACGCTACACACTCAAAAAAGATGATGTCATGGTATTTAATCCAGGTGTACATCATCAAAGCTTAGTGGAGTCTAACACCGTTTGTACAGAGTTGCATATTGGCATTGGAAACTTACACATTGATTGTACAGCCCCTAACTACATGAAATCTTTGAACGGGCCACCTATTGTGTCTATTCAAAAATATAAGAATGAATTTGTAGAGTGTTGCAAAGAGATTGAAAAAGAGCAGCGTTTAAGACCTCTAGGACATAGCTTTGTCTTAAAGGCATTAGTGATGAAGCTCATTCTCATCATCTATAGAGAGATGGATGAGTGTAGTACACCAACCTCCCTACAAGTTTCCCAATTTGCGAATCGTGATAAAAACGTCATTGTTCAAAGTTTAATCGATTATATGCGTTCGTACTATATGGAAGACATTTCACTGGATAATATTTCGAAGAATATGTATTTAAGCCCAGTCTATATCTCTAAAATCTTCAAAGAAGAAACAGGAACCTCTCCGATTAACTATCTCATTCAAATTCGATTAGAAAAGGCAAAAGAAATATTAGAAAAAAATGATATGCCTATTAATCTAGTGGCTAAGTCTGTGGGTTATGAGGATGCCTATTACTTCAGTAAGCTATTTAAGAAGTACTATGGGAGTGCACCTTCTGCCTATAGCAAGCAAATAAAAAAGGAACAAAAAGATAATTTGAAGTAAAAAATATAATATTTTATAAAAAATACAAATAATATTGAAATGGAAGTCATATCCATATATAATAATAGTAACGGTACCAGAACTGATTCCGGTATCTATTCCAGGAGGTGAAAGGTTGCCGAAGAAGAAACTCATTTTTCTAGGAAGTACTATAATTATAGTTGCTATTATAAGTATATGGATTGGAAGTGCAATAAATCCACCAACACCAGTTGCTTATAAGAACTATGAGGGCCGCGTATTTTATGAAATATTTGTAAGAGCATTCAAAGATTCAAATGGTGATGGCATAGGAGATCTAGATGGCGTAACAGCTCAGTTAGATTATTTAGAAGACTTAGGTGTAAGAGGCCTATGGCTTATGCCCATTACAAAGGCAACAAGTTACCATGGATATGATACGGAAGATTACTACACAATAGATGAAGACTATGGCACATTAGAAGACCTAGAAGTGTTGGTCAAAGAAGCCCATAAGCGAGACATTAAGGTTGTTATGGATTTGGTGATCAACCATACATCAACGGAGCATCCTTATTTTAAGGAAGCAAGACAAGATGCAAAAAGTCCCTATAGAGCGTACTACATATGGAATGATGATCTATCAAAGGAGTTTGAGCGTTCGCCTATGTCAACACTTGCATGGGCAGTTAATGAAGGGCAAGAAGAACTTTATTATGCCATGTTTGACAAGAGTATGCCTGACCTGAACTATGACAATCCCCAAGTAGAAGAAGAAATGCAAAAGGTAGCCAAACATTATTTAGATTTAGGTATAGATGGGTTTAGGTTGGATGCAGCCAAATGGATTTATAATGAAAAGGAAAAAAATATCGATTTTTGGAACCGATTTCAAAGTTTTGTCCATGAGCAAAATCCAGAAGCTATTCTCATAGGAGAGGTGTGGGATGCACCCTACAATATTTGTGAATACGCACAAGTGTTAGATTCCTTCTTTGACTTTAATGTAGGCGACAGCATTTTAAATGCTATGAATAATAAGACCCTTTCTAATGTGGTGTATAACTACAAAACAATAGAGGAGATGTATAAGGAAGAAGATGCAAGTTTTGTTCTTGCCCCATTTCTCACGAACCATGACCAAACAAGGGTCATGAATATCTTAAGAGAAGATGTAGCGAAGATGAAAGTGGCAGCGACAATCTACTTGAGCCTTCCAGGTACACCTTTTATCTATTACGGCGAAGAAATAGGTATGACAGGTACCAAACCAGATGAACATATACGCGAGCCTTTCATCTGGAGTGGGAAGGACCTGACTCAAAATACGACGTGGATTGACTCAACAAACAAAGTGGAGCAAGTCGCGCTAGATACACAAATAGAAGATAGCCAGTCTCTTTATCATCACTATAAGCAAGTAATAGGTCTGCGTAATACCCACAAGGCACTTAGCATAGGTACTGTTGAAGAGGTGAAAACACCGAGTCAAAAAGTATTTGCTATGGAAAGGTCTTATGAGGAAGAACAAATCTATGTTCTTGCAAGTGTCAGTGATGTAGAAGAAACAATCCTTTTAGAAGAAGGCACCTATAAGGTGCTCTTAGATAGCCAAGGGCCAACACATTTGACAACAGGGGAAAACAGCTCGAACTATACACACCAAGTGACTTTGAAGCCAGGACAGATTATGATCTTATCCAAAAATTAAAGTGTTATAAGAGCAAAAAGCTTTTATATAAAAAAGAATCTTTAGGGGGTTATTGTATGAGTAAAAGAATAAAGTTTGCAGCGGCTATGACAGCTATGGTTTTAACAACAGGAACAATGTTTGGCTGTAGTAGTGCACCTGTAAATACAGGAGATACAGCAAAAGAACCAGAAAAGGTAGAACAACCTGCACCAGCTGAGGAAAAGACAGAGCCAGCTGAAAAACAAACACTTACAGTGTGGTCTCACTTAACTTCACCAGAGGTTACCGCTATTAGTGAGTTAGCTACCCAATGGGGTACAGAAAATAATGTAGAAGTTCAAGTATTAGAAGACCAATCTGATATGCAAGGCTTCTTGCAAGCTGCCAACAGTAAAAATGGTCCAGACATTATGTTTGGCCTTGCACATGATAACTTAGGGACCTTCCAAAAAGCAGGTCTCTTAGCAGAAGTGCCAGAAGGCAAATTCGATTTAAGTACTTATGCTTCACAAGCCATTATTGATGCAGTCACCATCAATGGTACACAATATGCAGTACCACTTGCTCAAGAAACAATTGGCCTTTTCTACAACAAAGACCTTTGTAGTGAAGCACCAGCAACATGGGATGACCTTGTAACAATCGCCAAGGAAAAGGGCTTTATGTACAACGTGAATGACTTCTACCTAACCTATGGTATTGTAGCGGCAAACGGTGGATATGTCTTCAAAAACAACAACGGCACACTTGACCCAACAGACATTGGTCTTGGCAATGAAGGTGCCATCAAGTCTTATCAATTTTTACAAGACCTTGTTATGAAATACAACTTTATGCCAGCAGATATCAACGATGACATTGCAAAAGGTGAGTTCCTTTCAGGCAATACAGCCTTCTATATTTCTGGACCTTGGAATGTAGGTGCTGCAAAAGATGCAGGCATGAACTTTGGTATTGCACCACTTCCAAAGATGGGGGACAATGTAACACCTTCTTTCTTAGGGGTTCAAACAGCTTTTGTGAGTGCAAAATCAGACAAACAAGACCTTGCCTTTGACCTTGTCAAATATTTAAGCGAAAACTCAGGGGAAATACTCTATGATGTAGGGAATAGAATTCCTGTTTTAACAAGTGTATTAAACAGTGATAAAGTAGGCGCAGATGTCTATACACAAGGCTTTGCAGCTCAAGCGGCTCATGCAAATCCTATGCCTAACATCCCAGAAGTTGCAGCAATGTGGGCACCAGCTGCCGACAACATCAAGCTTTTAACAGCTGGTCAAATTGATGCTACAACATGTGGAACAACGATTGCTGACCAAATTGCAGTCGGGATTGCACAACAAAAATAAGAGGTAAGTAGGTAAATTAGCTCAAATAAGAAGAAGGGATAAGAGGAGAGAGACTCTTATCCCTTCATTAAAAAAGAGGGGGGGATTCTATGCGTAAGGAAGGGCCAAAGCTAACGCTTAGAAAAAGTGTAACAGGATATAAATATTTAGCACCTGCTTTAATATCTATTTGTATTTTGACTTTTTTACCAATACTTTATACCATTTACATCGCATTTACGGATTATACCATTTACTCACAAGGGGAATATAACTTTGTAGGATTTCAAAACTTTATAGATGCCATCAATGGTCCATTTAAAGATGTATTCTTTCCTGTATTTGGATGGACAGTCGTCTTTGCCGTTGTCTCTACAGCAGGGTGTTTCTTAGTGGGGCTTGTCTTAGCACTTGTACTAAGTAACAGAAATATAAAGGAAGCCGGATTTTATAAAGGTATTTTAATCTTACCTTGGGCACTTCCTGTTACAGTTGCCATCTTATCTTGGCAAGGGTTATTTAACTCCAGTTATGGTGCCATCAACTCAATGTTGATGACCCTTCATATCATCCAAGAACCTATCCAGTGGTTGATTAGCCCAATGTGGGCACGAATAGGTATTTTGATTGCAAACATTTGGCTAGGTTTTCCTTATATGATGAATGTGTGTATGGGTGCGATTAGTGCCATTCCAGATGACTATTATGAAGCAGCACAAGTGGATGGGGCGGGTAAGCTGATGCAGTTTATTAAGATTACACTACCTTCTATTGCACAGACGGCGTATCCACTCTTGATTTCTTCCTTTGCCTTCAACTTCAACAACTTTGGTTCAGCCTACTTGATTACCAAAGGGGGACCTGCAAGACTTGGAAGTCAGTTTGCAGGGCATACGGACATTTTAGCTTCTACTGTATATAAGCTTTCCACTACCTTCGGGCGTTATGACATGGCGGCTACCTTGAGTATTATTACATTCCTTGTCATAGGAACGATTTCCTTTATTCAGATGAGAGCATCTGGTCAATTTAAGGAGGTGGACTAAGATGGAAGAAAAATTAAAGTTAGGAGGCCAAACTAAGGCCAAAAAAGAGGTGAAGTTTCATAAGCATGAAATTTCTAAGCAAGAAGTCATAGGCAGTTGGGTAGGCCGCGTCTTTATCTGGATTGTCATTGCTATTACACTCTTTCCTATTATTGCTGTTGTGTCTGCATCCATGGCAGGTGGAGATGTGTTTGTACAAAAAACGATTTTTCCAAAGGTATGGACCTTGTCCAACTATAAGTCGGTCATCCAAGACACCAATTTCTTAGAGTGGGTGAAAAACTCGCTGATTGTATGTACGACTGTAGCAGTGATTCAACTTTGCTTAGCAGTACCCGCAGCCTATGCCTTTTCAAAATTAAAATTCTTAGGACGTAAAAATGGGTTAATGACCTTGATGCTCCTTCAAATCTTCCCAACAACCATGGCACTTCCTGCAATCCTTGGAATCGTGTACCGCTTTGGTGGGATGGATAAATTATGGGTACTTATTTTAATCATTAGTGGTGGGAATGCCTACAATATCTGGCTCTTAAAAGGTTATATGGATGGTATTCCAAAGGAATTAAGTGAGGCTGCATTAGTAGATGGGGCATCCACTTGGCAAGTATTTACAAAAATCATTTTGCCACTGACAAGAAATATGCTTATTGTTATTTTCCTATTCTCCTTTATTGGACCTTATAGTGAATTTATCTACTCCGCAGCACTGATTAAGGATCCGACCACATTAACCTTACCGCTTGGTATGGAACAATTCATTAAAGACAAGTTTGCTACAAACTGGTCTCAATATTCCGCAGCAGCTATTATGTCTTCACTCCCTATTGTTGTGCTATTTATGGCATCACAAAAATACATTTCGAAGGGTATAACAGCAGGCTCAGTTAAAGGGTGATACATATGAATATTAAAGATATTGCAAAGCTATCAGGTGTGGGGGTAAGTACTGTATCAAGAGTACTCAACAACCATCCTGATGTGAAAAAAGAAACAAGAGATAAAGTGTTAGAAGTGATGAAAGAACACAACTATGTGCCCAATAATAGTGCAAGAATTTTAAAGAGCAATAATATGAAGCATATAGGTGTACTGGTCAAAGGTATTTTTAACCCCTTCTTCTCTGAAATGTTGAAGATTATAGAAGCTCGGATTAATCAAATTGGTTATACCATGATTCTACATCACTATGATGCTAACAACTTAGGAGATAGTGAAGGGGAAGTGTTAGTCTCCTTTATTAAAGGGAAGAGACTACAAGGTGTCATCTGTCTAGGTGGAAACTTTTCTAAAATAGAAGGAGAATTCTTTGAAGATATTGATGTACCAGTTGTCTTAACCTCAGTAGATAGTCATATGAAAATTAGTAACCAACTCTTTTCAAGGGTGTGTATTGATAATAAAAAAGCAGCCTATGAAGCCACAGACTACCTTATTCAAAAAGGGCATAAGCACATAGCTATTATGCTAGGGGATGAATTTGATGCAGGTGTCAGTAATAGACGTATAAAGGGCTATATGGAAGCCTTAGCAGCAGCAGGTATACCCGTTAATAAAGGATATGTTGTAATGGGCGGGTATGACTACGCACCAGCCTATGAGAGTGCAAAGGTACTCCTTGCGAACCAACCCGAGATTACAGCGCTCTTTGCCATTTCAGATATTATGGCAATAGGGGCAGGCAAAGCGATCAGTGACTGTGGTCTTAAAATAGGGGAAGATATTTCCTTAATAGGTTTTGATGGACTTAATATTGGGGAATATTACACACCTTCGCTTACAACAATCAAGCAGCCAGGTACACGAATGGCAGAAAAAAGTATTGATCTCTTGATGGAGTTGATTGAAAAGAATGGGTCTAATCAAAATATTATTTTAGAAACCAAATTAATAGAGAGAATGTCTGTATCTCAAATAGAGGGGTGAGAGTTATGGATAGAGGAAGTGGCATCTTAATGCACATTTCATCTTTGCCAGAGGCGTATGGAATAGGAACACTGGGAAAGTCAGCATATCAATTTGCTGACTTTTTGAAACAAAGCGGACAGAAGTATTGGCAAATACTGCCACTAGGACATACGGGGTATGGAGATTCACCTTACCAATCTTTTTCTGCCTATGCAGGTAATCCTTATTTTATTGATTTAGATACCTTAAAAGAAGAGGGACTTTTAGACAAAGCAGACTTAGAGGGCCTAGACCGAGAGGAAAATGGTGAAACTGTGGATTATGGCAGGCTTTTTGTCACCCGTTATCAGGTGTTAAGAAAAGCGTATGCTAGGGCAAGTGTTACATTAGAAGACGAGATTCAAGCTTTTAGTAAGAAGAATAAACCTTGGTTAGACGAATATACTCTTTATATGGCTGTGAAAGAGGCCATGGGAAACAAAAGTTGGTTAGAATGGGATGAGGCCATTCGTTTAAGGCAACCCCAAGCCGTGGCACATTATAAAGAACAATTGAAAGATGAAATAGGACTTTGGCAATTTATTCAGTATAAATTTTATCAACAATGGAATAAGTTAAAGAAGTATGTGAATACTCTAGGTATACAAATTATAGGAGACCTCCCTATATATGTAGCAGTAGATAGTAGTGATGTATGGGCACATCCTGAGGTATTTCAGTTAGATGAAAACAGAGTGCCACACGTTGTAGCAGGTTGCCCGCCTGATGCCTTTACAGAACTAGGTCAACTTTGGGGTAATCCAATCTATGATTGGGAGTACTTAGATAAGACTGGCTATAGTTGGTGGATTGATCGCATGAGAGAAACTAGCAAACTGTATGATGTGGTACGTATTGACCACTTTAGAGGATTCGAATCCTACTGGGCAGTGCCCTATGGAGATGAAAATGCTAAAGGCGGGGAGTGGGTAAAAGGACCTGGAATGAAACTTTTTAGAGCGATAGAGCAGGCTTTAGGCAAGTTAAATATCATTGCAGAAGACCTAGGGTTTATGACGGATGAAGTCATAAGTTTTAGGAAGGAAACGGGCTATCCAGGGATGAAAGTTTTGCAATTTGGCTTTGACACGCAAGGAACAAGTGACTATATCCCACATAACTGTGAAAAAGAGGCCATTATGTATACAGGGACCCATGATAACAGTACCATTATAGGGTGGCTAGAAGAAGCAGGCGACCAAGCACAAACAGCCTATGCCAAAAAGTATTTGAGGTTAGATACAGATGAAACATATCATTTTGGATTTATAAGAGGTGCATGGGCAAGTAATTGCATATTATCACTGACACAAATGCAAGATGTACTAGGACTAGATGACGAGGCAAGAATGAACACACCAGGGACGTTAGGAGGGAATTGGATATGGCGTATGAAAAAAGATGCGCTTACTAATGAGCTCTCTAGGCATATATATGATATGACGAAGCTTTACGGAAGGAGCTTAATATGATTAATAAACAACCTATTAAAGAATACATGGAAATGTACTGCAAAATGACATATGGTAAAACTGTCAAACATGCAACTACAGATGAGGTTTGGAGTGCGTTAAGTACAGCAATCATGAGCCAAATTGTAGATAGATGGTATGTTACGACTAAGGCCTATAAGTCACATAAAATGGCATTCTATATTTCGGCAGAATACTTAATGGGGAGGGCTCTTGGGAATAACTTGATTAACCTACAAGCCTATGATGAAGTAAAAAATTTACTAAAAGATTTGAATATTGATCTTAATGAAGTAGAGGATATAGAAGAAGATGCTGCCCTTGGAAATGGAGGACTTGGTAGACTTGCAGCTTGCTTTATGGACTCAAGTGCTACCATGCATCTACCGGTTCAAGGCTATGGACTAAGATACCGCAATGGACTCTTTAAACAGTGCTTCAAAAATGGTGAACAAGTAGAAGAGGCTGATGAATGGCTTAGGTATGGGGATCCTTGGAGCATTCGTAAGGCAGATGATACCGTCTATGTTAACTTTGCAGATATGCAGGTCAAGGCAGTACCTTATGATGTACCTATTGTAGGCTTTAAGGGGGATACTATCAACACCCTAAGACTTTGGCAAGCAGAACCTTTGTGTGAGTTTGACTTCAACCTTTACAACAACCAACAGTATGATAAGGCATTAGAGCAAAAAAATCGTACAGAAGACATTACAAGGGTACTCTACCCTAACGATTCCACCGAGCAAGGAAAGCTACTTAGACTAAGACAACAATACTTCTTAGTCAGTGCTTCTATACAAGACATAGTGAGAGACTTTAAGTGCCACCATGGCAACGTTTTCACAGAATTTGCTAAGTGGCATGCAATGCAGCTTAACGATACCCATCCAGTACTGGCTATCCCTGAGTTCATACGTATTTTGGTAGATGAAGAAGGTGAAAGCTTTGAGAAAGCACTAGATCTTGCAAGAGAAGTTTTTGCTTACACCAACCATACCATCTTACAAGAAGCTTTAGAAAAGTGGAATGCCCACTTGATACAAAAGCTTTTCCCAAGAATCTACCAAATTATTGAGCAGATCGATAAAGTATTAGTAGATGAGCTGGTGGCAAAAGGATGGGGACAGGACAAAATCTATGCCTACCACATCATTAAAGATGGCAAGGTGCATATGGCAAACTTAGCGATATACGTTGGGTTCTCTATCAATGGCGTGGCTAAGTTGCATACAGATATATTAAAACAAACTGAACTACATCATTGGTATGAGCTCTATCCTTATAAGTTCCAAAATAAAACCAATGGGATTACGCCTAGAAGATGGTTAGTCCTAGCCAATCAAGAGTTAGCAAGCTTGATTACTGAGAAACTAGGGAACAATGAGTGGATGACGGACCTTACCTTGTTGAAGCAACTCACCAAGTATACAGAGGATACGGCATTTCTAGAAAGTCTCCAGAAGATTAAGTATGAGAAGAAGTGCCAGTTAGCAAACTATATCAAAGCAAGAGAAGGGATCGATATAGACCCTAATTCTTTGTTTGATATACAAGTCAAGCGACTCCATGAGTACAAACGCCAACTGCTCAATGCACTCTATATTTTGGACTTATACTTTAGATTAAAAGAAAATCCAAACTTAGAAATTCCAAAGGTAACGTTCATCTTTGGTGCCAAAGCCTTCCCAGGTTACTACCGTGCAAAGAATATTATCAAGCTCATTTTAGCTATTTCTGAACTTATAGATAAGAGCCCAGAAGTGAGCCAAAAGATTAAGGTTGTCTTTGTGACTAACTACAACGTGTCTTATGCTCAAGCTATTACGCCAGCGGCAGACTTATCCAAGCAAGTATCTACAGCAGGGAAGGAAGCCTCAGGAACAGGAAACATGAAGTTTATGCTCAATGGGGCACCAACATTCGGAACCTATGATGGGGCAAACGTAGAGATTGTGGCAGAAAGTGGAGAAGAGAACAACTTTATCTTTGGCCTAAGAGTAGAAGATATAGAAAAGCTTAGAGACACTTATAACCCAAGAGCGTACTACGAGGCTAACCCAGATATCAAACGGGTTTTAGAAGCCTTAATAGATGGCACATTGTCATCAACAAATAGAGAAAGCTTTAGAGATATCTATGAGGCACTTCTAAACGGTAAGAATTGGGAGCGCCCAGACCAATACTATGTACTTGCAGACTTTAAAGCCTTCAAAGACATGCAAGAGAAAGTTTTTGAATGCTACCAAAATCCGCTCAAATGGGCAAAAATGAGTCTTATGAACATTGCTAATAGTGGGGTCTTCTCGAGTGATCGTACGATTATGCAATATGCAAGTGAAATTTGGGGAATCAACCCAATTAACTAAGCCCCTATTCATCTCATACACATACAAAACAGGCAAGGAAAGCACCATAAGTGCTTCCCTTGCCTGTTTTATATTTTGTGATACACATGGCTCATGAGTTCAATTTCTTTCCTTTGATTACATTCTACGTCATTCATCCACTCAAAAATGGCAGCTATGCCAAAGCCTAGGAAGAAATTAAGGATGCCAAAGCCTGCAAGTCCGAGACAAATCCCAATGCCAAGGAATCCCTGAACGTATAAAAGAGCACAAGCGCCACAACCTATCCAAGTCAGGCCAAATAGGATGCCAAGGATACGACTCCAAACTTTTAAACAAGATAGAGACTTATATTTAGGTGTGATGCGTGCAGGTGTGCCCGGTCTAGGTGGTGAGGTCGTAAGACAAGGCACAGGTGTCGTTGGGAAGGGTACAACAGTAGCGGCAGCTTCGTCAGTGGTTGTAGCTTCTGGAGTAGGAGCTT
>NZ_JAVVQU010000038.1:17423-30722 GCF_036655075.1 Niameybacter sp.
AGCTTCTGGAGTAGGAGCTTGTCCCGTTGCAGGACTAGTCAGATCATTAGCTGAATCATTAGTTGAATCATTAGCTGGATCTTGAGAAGCCTTTGAGGTGACATGAGTTGGCGTATGTATGAAGTCTATAATGTTGGTGTTTGAGTCAAATACAGGATTGGGTTTTACTACCAATTCATCACCTGCTACACTAGGAATAGCACGACTTGGAGTCTTTTGACGTTGCACTGTTGAAGGTGACTTAGTAGAGGCTACTTGTTCTTGTGATGTAGAACTGTTAGGTTCTGGCTCAGGTGGAGTAGCCTTTGACGCTAGAGCTTGGTCAGGTGCTGTAGAAGTTTGAGATGGTGCAGGTGCTGGAAGTGGGTCATTAGCTAGTTCTTCAGCTAATAAGCTACCACACTTGAAGCAGGAGCAGTCACTATCTATATTTGGAAAGTTACAATTTGGACAACGTTTCATTTATATTCCTCCTTAGTTGCATAACTATTCCCATTATATCCTTTATTTGCCAAAAATCCAACAAAATTGGAATAAATATTTGAATTACAAAATTTCTAGAAAGACATTAGAAAGTGGCACCTTGAGAAGCGATGGAAGCGTATTGGTCAAAGCAGATGATATTATCTTGGTTATTCCAGCCCGTGTGGAAGGGTAGACGGTCGTCAGCTAACTCTTCAATTTGATCGGTTTCTCCATTTAAGTAGCTGTTGACACGGTAAATAGCTGTTTTGGCACGTCCAATAACACCATTTAGGCGAATGTCTAAAATTTCAAAACCATGACCTTTGCAATCGGTGTACCATACGGTACGAAGTGCTGCAATAAAGTCTTCCATATCTGAAATGAGCATTGGAAGCACTTCTTCTGCAAGGACAGCCAGTGTTTCGTGGTCTTGTTCAAGGTAAGCTTGGCGCAGCTCCACTCCAATGGTTGCTTTGGTTGCAAGTACAGTGCTAAGGGCTGCATACATATTGAACATAGAGCTATAAGCACAGCTTTTGGCTGCAATGGCACTGTATTGATCTGCAAGGTCGCTATAGTAGGTTGTAAGGTCTAAGTCCTCAGCGTAGAAGTCGAAGGCACCAAGTAAAATATCCTGATATAAGAATTGTTTTGAAGGGTTGCAAGACTTGACGTTTGGCTGGTCTACCCCTTCAATTAAATTAAGTGCTTCAGGACTTTTCATATCGTCTAAACTTAGACCTGTTAAGTATTTGCAACGTCTATCAAGCCATGCGTCATCTACACTTTCAAGATAGCTATGTTCACCAAAATAGATAAGTCCAAGAAGTGCAACATCAATAGGTGCTTCATCACCGTCATCTCCCCACATCGTTGCAAGGACTTCTTGGATGCCATGTTGTTTGCAAATTGTAAGGGCTGAGTTTGTAGTGAGGAAGGTGCGTCCATAGTTTGGTGCATAGCCGGTCCACTTCCATATCCCACCTGCAAAGATGATAGGGCGCTTAAGTTTTTTCTTTAAGTTGATAGAAGCATCATAGAAGCTTTCTTCGTCGTGGTAGTAGTCCCAGTAAACAAGAGACATATTTTCTGGAATGCTAGCTGTGAGAGAAGCGTCTAGTGCTACACCTAGGTCGTATGGGTCACCGTTAGGTGTAGCTGCACGCATAAACATATCATCCCAAGCCATCGGCTCAAAGTTGTATTTGTCAAGAAGCTTACAAAGTTCTTTAAGGTGCATAGACATGAGTTCAAGGTGGTGCTTATGACCATGCACTTCAAGTGAGCGACCAAGTCCTAAGTCACAAGCTTCATCCATACCGATGTGAATACGGCGGGTTCTAAAGGTTTCGCGGATAGATTTAAGCATATTATCTAGGAACACATAAGTTTCAGGTACACCTACAAGAAGTACATCTGCTGTATCCTTGAATTGCATAGCATAGTTCCATTTAAGTGTTTGTTTAAGGTGAGCTAAAGTTTGAATACAAGGGATGAGTTCAATCCCAAGTTGGTAAGCATATTCATCCAGTTCTTTAAGCTCTTCTTGTGTATAGCGTCCACGCATATAACCAAAGTATGGATACTCAGCAATAGTATAGGTATCCTCAGTATAAAGCATGCAAGTGGAGTGTCCCATCAGCGCCAGGTGTACAAGGAGTTGTTTGACTTTGTCAACCTTGTAGACACTGTTACGAGAAACGTCAAACATCGCACCACTTACCGGAATCCAAGCTTTTTCTTCATAGTTGAAAGTAGCTTGTCCTTCTTCTACAAATTGCATATAGAGGCTTAACCCCCTAAAGAAATGATGTTTTGCTTTGTAGGCAATGACATTTTCCACGCCGCGTGTAACACGTAGGCAAACATCACTTGAGGCTTCTAGCTGAACGACTTTAACCTCATCTTCTAACCCAAGGTTAAAGTAATTTCTTACCTCATTTAATCCAAATTGTAATACTGATAACTCCCCAGAAAAGTTCATAGTTTTCCTCCTTAGTTGTTTAACAACATCTATAAAGTATTTTAATATACTTTTTTTGCCTAGTATAGTGTATATTTTTGAAAATTATTTCAAACAATGAGGTATGAGAAAAACATAATCGGTGAGGTGCGCTATGGCTAAACTGCAAGAAATGATGAGTATTTACATTGTGTTAGTAATGCTAGGGATAGGGGGCTATATGGGAATCTTGCAAAAAGAGACTTTTGCGCAGGTGGAACACCTTAAAAGGGAAGCAAGATTTTCACAAATTGTGGGTTATATCTATATCGTAGTCGGTATCGGTAGCGCAATCTTTTTGTTGTTCTGACACAAATGAGTTATAAGGCATAAGAAAAAAGAGGGTGAAAAGAAGATGGAAAATGCAAAAAATGCAAATCAAGTAAATCAGCCGAGTCGTGAAGATGCCTTTCATGATAAGGATAACAAAATTGTTATTCCTTTAGCTGAGTCCTTAGATGAAAATATAAAAAGTTTGGACTATCTCTTCAAGAATTGTACGGATGTAGTCAAGAGGGAAGTGAATATAGGGACAGTAACACCTATAAGGATTTATGGGATTTATATTGATGGAATGGTAAATCGTGATATTATAGAAAACTTCTTCTTAAGTCGTATTATTGACTACAAAAATTTAAATGGTGAACGCATTGCTGTCAGTGAGCCAAAAACTCAGCTGATTATGAATCATTTTTCTGCTACCTTTGATATCAAAGAATCAGATGATATGGATAAGATGGTGACCTCTATTTTATCTGGAGATACGGTTATCTTTGTAGATGGAGAAAAGAAAGGGCTTATTATTGCTAGCCGTAGTTGGCCTGTAAGAGGTGTAGGTGCACCTGAGACAGAGGCTGTTGTAAGAGGACCACGTGATGGCTTTGTGGAGACTATTCGTTTTAATACAGCTTTGATTAGAAGACGTATTAAAGATACTAAGATGAAAGTAGAAATGACAACGGTAGGGACAAGAAGTCGTACAGATGTCGCCATTATGTATATGGAAGATATCGTAAGACCAGAACTTGTAGAGGAGGTTAAAGCACGCCTTAAAAAGTACACCATAGATGGTGTCTTTGACAGTGGTTACATTGAACAACTTATAGAAGATAGTTGGAAGAGTCCGTTCCCACAGACACAGGCGACAGAACGACCTGATAAGGTCGCCTCAAGCTTAATGGAAGGGAAGGTGGCAATCGTTGTAGATACTTCACCCTTTGTCATTGTTGTACCCACTACCTTAAATAGCTTCTATCAAGCTTCTGAAGACTACTATCAACGCTGGCAAATTATGAGTTTTACAAGAATGCTGAGATACATTGTTTCTTTCTTATCTTTTGCATTGCCAGGACTGTACATTGCGATTTTAAACTTCCATCCAGCTATGCTTCCGACTTCACTGGCAGTCTCCTTGGCAGCATCTAGGCAGGGCATAGCCCTAACCAGTGTTATGGAGATGCTAATTATGGAAATGGCCTTTGAGCTCTTGCGGGAGGCTGGGATTAGGTTGCCTGGACCTGTAGGACATGCATTAGGCGTAGTAGGAGGTATTGTCATCGGGCAAGCAGCAGTAGATGCCAAGTTGATTAGTCCTATGATTGTCATTATTGTAGCGATTACGGCAGTGGCAACCTTTGCCATTCCTGACTATGGTCTGACTGCAGCCTATAGACTGCTACGCTACATCTTTATTATTATTTGTGCATGCTTTGGGCTATTTGGTTTCTTAATGGGATTCATATGGATTCTTGCACACTTAGCTTCTCTAGAAAGCTTTGGCACACCCTTTTTGGCGCCATATACAGCAGGTGACCAAAACGATTATCGAGACTTTAGGGATACAGTTATTCGGTTCCCTATCTTCTTGCAAAATCGTAGACCACGCTATGCGAGAGACCATCAAAAAACACGTATTCGTTTGAGCGATTCTAAAGATGTGACTGAAGCACCACCAGGACCAGATAGTGCACAAACAGCGACAGACATTCAAGGTGAACCTAAGAAGGGAGATGAATAGAGTGTATACCCATAATGCCAATGTATCTGTAAGACAGATCAAAATTTTATTCATCCTTCAAATGTTCAATATGTCTATGCTTATTTTACCTAGAATAGCAGGAAAGATGGCGGGGCATGATGGTTACTTACTCCCTATTTTAGCCTTTGCTTTTGGGGCAGTGTATGTATGGAGTATTGTATCGCTGCTAGAGCGCTTTCCAGGAGAAGGATTAGACACAATTGCGCCTAAGGTGGTCACCAAAGTATTAGGGATGATTCTAATAGGCGTTTATATCATCAAAATAATTATTGGGGCAGGCCTTGAAGTACGTATGTTTGCAGAGATGGTGTCTCAAGTACTTTTGCCTAAGACCCCCTTACCTGTCATTATATTAATTTTACTATTTGCTGTACATTATTTGATTAAGTCAGGCCTTGAAGCGAGTGGGCGTATGGCGGAGATTGTGGCGTACTTTGTCTTTGTACCTTTTGCTTTTGTGCTCGCAATGGTGGCGGTAAAGACAGACTACAAACAACTGATGCCCTTTGGCACAGCTAATCCAGAAGGGGTAATAAGAGGTGCCTATTTTGTAAGTATGACCTTTATGCCGTTAGAGTTTATGCTCATTATAGGCAACCTGGTGAGTAAACCTTACAAGCTTAAATCTGTAGGGCTATATGCCATAGGTGTGATTAGCATACTCGAAGTGATTCTAATTGGATTCACCTTTACGGGTGTAGGGATGGTGACTGCAACGAAACAAATATGGCCTGTACTTACTTTGATGCAAAGTATCCAACTTCCAGGCTCATTTGTAGAAAATCAAGAAATTTTCATGATGGCATGGTGGATTTTGAGTGTGTATATGTACATTAGTGGTGCCATGTATGTAGCGAGCCTCACCATGAGTAGACTTGCTCATTTTAATAGGCAAAATGTAACAGTGATGCCCCTTATCCCTATTGTATTCTTTATAAGTATGATTCCTGGAAGCTTGTCTGAGTCCTATAGCTACTTGGTTAACTTTAACAGCAAGTGGGGACTGAGTTTCTTGCTCATTATTCCGTTGGTATTACTTCTTATTGCCAAGGTGAGTGGTAAAGGAGGAGAAAAAAATGGGTAAAAAAATTCTAGTGCTTATAGGGTTACTTGGGATGACAGCCACCTTGCTATGCGGTTGTTGGGATAGTACAGAGGTAAATAATCGTTCGATCATATTAGAGTTGGCAGTGGATAAAAATGATGACTTTGAGTATGATGAGACTAAGCTCATAGATGACCAAGATATCTACACGGTTTCCTATACTATACCTGACTTTGGAAAGCTTTCAGGTACCAATACTTTAGCCACAGAGGTGGAAAATACCATTGAAGTCCAAGCGCCTACACTAGGTTCTAGTGTGGATGACTTGGAGATTAAGAATAAAAACTCTGTAAGCTTTGGTCATGTCAAAGCCCTACTCTTTGGAGAAAGCTTGTTGAAGGACCCAGAACTTTTTAAAAGGGCAATGGATGGACTTTCAAGAGACATGCTCATTGCAAGAAATGTCCCTCTGCTTGCTGTCAATGGAGAGGCGAAGCTTGCAAGCCAAATAGAAAATGCCGAGCAACCTATTCTTGGGCTATATATTATGGATTACTTTAATAATGGTGAAAGGGCAACCAGCTTCTTTAAGAAGCAGTTGGTGGGAACTTACATCAAAGAGATGGATGATACAGGTGTTTCCACCTTGCCACTTTTTCATGTAGAAGATATTGAACAAAATACAGGTGACATCAACATTAGTGGCGCAGCAGTTATCCAGAACTATGAACTTGTAGGTTACTTGACCAAAGAGGAAGTGCGTAGCCAACTCTTTGTAGAAGGCAAAATTGAAAGTTCACCTGTGGTGGTGCCTTATAGTAATACCCTTCTTACCTATAATGTGAAAAGGGAGAAGAGCAAACTTAAATTTGGAGATACGCCAGAAGGACCTTGGTGCTTGATCGAGATAGAAGCAGAAGGCAGTATCTCTGAGTACTTAAGTACAGGAGATGATAAGCTCATTGACCACCAAACCATAGAAGAGGTTAAGGTCTTAATTGCAGAAGAAATCGTCAAACAAGTAGAACTTGGCATTGTGAAATCTAAAGAAATGAATGTAGATTTCCTTGGCATTGGAGAAGCCTTCTACAGACAAAAGCCAGCCCTTTGGATGAAATATCAGCCTACTTGGCTAGCTACAACTTATCAAAAGATGCCTATTAGTATTGGCGTAAATGTGGCAATCCAAAGCACTGGATTGGAGGATTAATACCACACAAAAAAGGGGGCTGCACACGTTGCTAGGTGTAGTACCCTTTTTGCAAATAAGATAAGTTTGCGCAGCAAAGCCACGACCTGATTTGCCCGGGAAATAACATCTTTTAAGGGATGTAGCATATCTAAGAAACCATTTAAAAGTAACTGAGGTTCTCGGTTGCCAAGTTTAATAATGAGCAATATAATGAGAACAACAATACTAATTTTAATTTAGCAAAAAAAATAGATAAATTAAAAAAAACAATCAAAATTAATACAATCTACATCTGTATATTATACCTTTAGAGTTAAGATTAAGAAGAAGGAAGTGACATAGATGAGCTTAGTAAGTATTGTAGTTCCTATATATAATGTCCAAACTTATTTGCCAAGATGTTTGGAGTCACTCTTGGCACAGACTTTGGAAGATATAGAGATTATACTTATTAATGATGGATCTAAAGATGAAAGCTTGGCAGTATGTGAGCATTATGCTAAGCAAGATAAGCGTATCAAAGTAATCGACCAAGTCAATCAGGGCGTATCTGTAGCACGCAATACAGGTCTGTTGCATGCAAGGGGCAGGTATATTGGCTTTGTGGACCCTGATGATTGGATAGAGCCTAATATGTATGAGGTGATGACAGCACAGATTCAAGCACAAGCATGTTCAATTTGTTTATGTAACTATTATAAGGATGATAAAAATAGTAGTGTGCCTAAGACCCTTAAGATTAAAAAGGATGTGCTTATACAAGAAGAGATTGTAGCGCATCTTGTGAGTAATATGGTAGGTGCTGATGACATTATGCCTCATTATAATTTTGTGATGGGATGCGTATGGAGAGGCCTCTATAGTAAAAACTTTTTGACACAACATGAGATTTGTTTTGAGCCAGGGATAAATATTATGGAAGACTTAGCTTTTAATGTAAAAGCATTGTTAAATGCAGAAAAAATTTGTATTGTACATGACTACCTGTATCATTACATTCAAAATCCAACATCTATTTTACACACTTATAAAAAGAATATGTGGGAAGACCAAATGCGTGTCCATGAACTTTTGGAAAAGTATATTCAGAGTGCTGGCCTTGAAGAGCAAATGCGTAATCGTCTAGACATGCGCTATATAGGTATGGCATTTAGCGCAATATTTAATGAGGTTCAAGGCAAAAACAAAGAAGATATGAAAAACAGAGTTAACAAAGTAAAGGAAATTTGTGCAGATGAAAAGCTCAAGCTCAGTCTCGAGCGTATACGTCCTATACGAGGCAGTGAAAGTCCAGTTAAGCAAGAGGAACCGATTAAGCGCAGGCCTAAAAAGGTTAAGACCTTGAGTAAAAAGAATGCAGCTTCAAGGCAAAAGAAGGCTGTTACACAAGATAGACGTGAATTAAAAAGAAAGTACCCAAGGCTCAAGAGACGACGGTGAGCCTTTTAAGTGTGAATAAGATAATTTTAATATCAGCTAGAAAAGGGAAATTTACACACTAAATAATTTGTATGTGTGTATAAAACTATTTGTAAAGGCAATACTCCTTTTAGATAGATTTAAGGAGGTTATTACCATGGCAAAATGGATGAATAAATATTGGTTAGAAGTTATTTACATATCAAGTGTATTATGTTTTGTAGTTGTACTTTCACTGGTGTCTATGCAAGAATATGCGACAACCATGTCACAGGGGTTAAGCGAGAATGTTATTCGTTTCCACGTCTTGGCAAACAGTGATACAAAGGAAGACCAACTTTTAAAAGAGAATGTAAGAGATGCAGTGTTGCTTTATATGGAGCCTGTCTTGAAGGACTCTCCAGGGATTGATGAAACCCGTAAGCGTATTACCGAACATATGGATGAGATTGCAGCAGTTGCGCAACAAGTGATTACCAACTGGGGTAAGGATTACAGTGTGCAAGTGGAGCTTAAACATGAGGACTTCCCAACTAAAACTTATGGAGATATTGTCTTCCCAGCAGGCAACTACGAGGCGTGTCGTATCCTCATTGGTGAAGGTAAGGGACAAAATTGGTGGTGTGTCATGTTTCCTCCTCTTTGCTACGTAGATGCAGCAACCGGTGTGGTACCACTAGAGGGGAAAGAAGCCCTTCAAGAAAACTTGACCGACGAGCAATATGAAATTGTATCTTTCCAAGCAGACAAGCCTTATGATGTGAGATTTAAAATTGTGGAGTGGTTTGGCAAGTAAGAAAAGTAGATAAAAAAGTATACAAGCGTAGTAACAGGTAAAGAACTAGTGTATAATTGGAAGTATAGATGAACACGATCCATAAGGAAGTAAGATAAGATGCAAGACATGAAGGTCGAGCTCAAAACAGATATTACATTGTTATTATCTTTTGCATAGAAATTCACTATGTAGAACAAACCCCCAAGGTGTCGCATACCTTGGGGATTTTCTATTGGATTTGTTAGGGTAGGGAAAGTGAATGAGTCAATGTTCACATTTCGGGAAGTCTTGAATATTTATAGTAAAAGTAATACAATTAGACTTAACTGTGAAAATGAAGGGAGAACACCAAAATGAAAGAAAACGTATTAGTGTTATTGGGAGGGCAATCTTCTGAACACGAAGTTTCTTTGAAATCAGCGACGACAATTATTAGCCAGATGGATACAGATAAATACGAGATTTACCCAGTAGGGATTACACAAGAGGGACATTGGTTACTTTATACAGGCAACAACTTAGACTTTACATGCAATAGATGGAAAGAAGTGGGGATTCCAGCCATCTTAAGCCCAGATGCAACTAGAAAAAGTCTTGTCGTGTTAAAAAAAGAAGAACCCCCAGTATTTATTAAAATTGATAAAGTATTTCCGGTACTTCATGGTAAAAATGGTGAAGATGGAACAATCCAAGGGATTTGCAAATTGGCTCGAATTCCATTTGTAGGTTGTGGTGTGGTTGCATCGGCAGTTTCTATGGATAAGGCTTTTACTAAGATTGTCGTGAAAGAAAAAGGTGTTCCACAAGCAGATTTTGTACTTGTATATGAAAGAGAAATGCAAGATGAGGCTCAAGTAGTAGCAAAAGTAGAAGGTGCATTTGGATATCCATACTTTATTAAACCAGCCAACGCAGGGTCATCTGTAGGAATCTCTAAGGCACATAACAAAGAAGAGCTTATTGCAGGTCTTAAGGAAGCACTCAAACATGATGTGAAGGTGCTTGTAGAAGAGACAATCATTGGACGTGAAGTAGAAACAGCAGTACTTGGAAATGGTGAGGTACAGGTCTCAGGTGTAGGTGAGATTCTTGCAGCAGCAGAATTCTACGATTTTGATGCCAAATACAACAATGCAGAATCTAAGACAGTTGTAGATGCAAGACTTGATGCAAGTGTTAAAGAACAAATCAGAAGTTATGCCAAAGATGTATTTGAAGCAGTAGAAGGCAAGGGTATTTCACGTGTAGACTTCTTTGTTAAAGAAGATGGGGGCATTATTTTCAATGAAATTAATACACTTCCAGGCTTTACATCGATTAGTATGTATCCTATGCTTTGGAGAGCAGCAGGACTTGAAACAAAAGAGTTAGTTACAAAATTACTAGATTTAGCATCCCTTTAAGGAGAAAGTAGAACGTTATGGACAATAGACCAATAGGCATATTTGACTCAGGAGTCGGGGGACTTACAGTCGTAAAAGCAGTGATGGAACGTCTTGGGAATGAGTCCATTGTGTACTTTGGAGATACAGCAAGAGTACCTTATGGTAGTAAGTCAAAAGAAACCGTTACAAAGTTTTCAGCACAAATTATCCGTTTTTTACAAAAGCAAGATGTCAAAGCCATCATTATTGCTTGTAATACAATCAATGCCAACTGTATTGAGGAGTTGCGTGCCAAGTTTCCACACCTTCCTATAGAAGGTGTAGTGGAACCAGGTGTACGTATGGCGCTTAAGGCAACATGCAATAACCGTATTGGTATCATTGGGACAGAAGCTACTATTAATAGTGGAAAGTACCCTTACTTATTGAAACAACAAAATCCAGAGATTGAAGTATTTGGCAAAGCTTGTCCACTTTTTGTACCGCTTGTAGAAGAAGGTTGGGCAGGCCATGCTATAACACGGGAAGTGGTACAAGAGTACTTATTGCCACTGGCTGAACATGAGATTGATACCCTTATCTTAGGGTGTACCCATTATCCAATGCTTACAGAAACTATTGGCGAAGTGCTTGGGGACAAGATTACCCTCATTAACCCAGCAACAGAGGCAGCTTTTAGTATTAAAAGATTACTAAAAAGTAAGAATATGCAAAGTGATGCCCAAGTGGCAAGCTACAAATTCTATGTTAGTGACCATACAAGCCGTATGCAGAAGATGGCGCAAGTCTTTTTGGATTATCCAGTAGAGCACGTAGAAAAAATTGATATTGAAGCCTATTAAAACGGTATCAATAGGTGATAAGAGACTCCCAAGTTGTTGCGTACAATGACATGGGAGTTTTCGTATAGGGTATGAGTCATTTCTTGTAGGGGTACACTATAAAAAATAAGGTTAGAATAGAACAAAGGAGACCCGAAATATGGAGGCAAGAAAATTTAAATTAGTTACAACTCAAAAGTATGAAGAACATGATCATATAGAAGAGATGATGATAGAAGGTGTGGTAGCTGAGCGTAATGGGAGTCAATACATTAAGTTTGAGCAGGTAGATACAACGTACAATGTAACGATCAACAACTTAATCAAAGTAAAAGAGGGTGTGGTGACGATTAAACGTAGTGGTGCACTGAACGCGACTATGATTTTTGACCTTGCTAAGCCATACACTACGGATTATGAGACACCTTATGGGACATTAGACGTGGCAGTGACAACCCATGAAATAAAAAGTCACTTTGCAGATGGAGTAAGTTTAATGATTTCTTATGAAATTATGATGCAAGGCAAAAAAATAAGTGATAATATATACTTTATAGAGAGTTTGTAAGAACTTTTAACACAACAACTTTTATAGAGTAAGAGTCGAGAGGGGTTTCAAAATGAAAATCAAAAAAGCCATTATTCCAGCAGCAGGACTTGGAACAAGATTCCTTCCAGCTACAAAAGCACAACCAAAGGAAATGTTACCAATCGTGGATAAACCAACGATTCAATATATCGTAGAAGAAGCGGTAGCTTCTGGTATTGAAGATATCGTTATTGTAACAGGACGTACAAAAAAAGCCATTGAAGACCACTTTGACAAATCTGTAGAGCTTGAAATGGAACTAGAAAAGAACGGAAAAGATGAATTGCTTGAAATTGCAAGGAATGTATCTCAAATTGCAAACATCTACTACATTCGTCAAAAAGAACCGAAAGGACTTGGTCATGCAGTTCTTACAGCCAAAAACTTCATTGGAGATGAGCCTTTTGCAGTATTACTAGGCGATGATGTGATTACTTCAGAAGTACCTTGCCTTAAGCAAATGATGGATATGTATGAAGCTTATGGTTCAACTATTCTAGGGGTACAGACCGTAGCACCTGACCAAGTTGACAAATATGGTATTGTGCAAGGTGGCCAAATTGCCGATAGAATGTATACAGTAGAAAACATGGTAGAAAAACCAAAAGTCGGTGAAGCACCTTCAAACGTAGCAGTACTTGGTCGCTACATCATTAACCCAGCTATTTTCCCACTTCTTGAAAAACAAGAAGCAGGTGCAGGTGGTGAGATTCAACTTACAGATGCCCTTTGTAAGTTAGCACAACAAGAGAAGATGTATGCCTATGACTTCATTGGTAGACGCTACGACGTGGGGAGCAAAATTGGATTTTTACAAGCTACTGTAGATTTTGCATTAGATCGCCAAGACTTACGTGAGGAGTTCATGGCTTATTTACAAGAAGTCGTGAAAAACGGCTAAGGCCTAGAGGATAGGCACCATAACTTGCCTGTTGTAGTATAAAGTAGAATATCTATATAATAAAAGAGAATCAAGTATTATCTCTTATAAGGAGTAAGCTAGAAAGGTGTGAAGACACCAAGCTAGCTTACTCCTTTTTTATATAGGAAGGAAGTATGGTGTACAAGAGAGAGAAAGTGTAACGCAATAGACTAGGAATAAAGTGGTAAAATGTACGATAATTTAAGTTTTTAACTAAATATTAATAATGTGAACAGAAAAGAAGGCTCAGAAAAAATTCCCAATTCGATCAAGGGTAGGGTACACCCCTTGAAAATACAAGGATAAACCATAAATGTATAAGGATAGGAGATTACACGAATGTTACAATAGAATAAAAACACTTGATAATGCTAGGAACTCTCTTGTATAATCAACATGTAAATCAAAATCAAAGAGCAACGACAGTAGGCGTAAAACTTATTATAAAGATATTAAAAAATATTAAATAAGTATTACAAAACATTACATGCACCCGCTGAAAGTCGCTTGCTTCAGACAACTTAGGGAGGCTTTAAATTATGAAATTACGTCAAAAATTAGCTATAGTATTAGCTTCAGCAATGATTATCACAGCAGTACCAGTAGTAACTAGCGCTGCTTCAACAAACGGGTTCAATAAAAC
>NZ_JAVVQU010000039.1:0-26601 GCF_036655075.1 Niameybacter sp.
ATATCAAGGAAATATATTATGAATAAAGAAGGGAGTAGTTACAAGAAAACAAGTAACATTATAAAGAGCGAAAAAGAACTTTTTAAATTAAATCATAAACTAACGAATATGCGTCATTCATATCAATTGGAAGTTGTTAATGATATTATAAACAGAAAACCAAAGTTTATAACTATTGAAGACCTTAATATAGGTGGAATGATGAAAAATAAACATCTCTCAAAGGCTATACAACAACAAGCATTATATGAGTTTACTAGAATACTGGGATATAAGTGTACTTGGAATGGTATAGAATTAAGACAAGTAGATAGGTGGTATCCATCGAGTAAATTATGTCATGAATGTGGTAGCGTTAAGCGAGATTTAAAACTATCGGATAGAACATATATCTGTGACGTGTGTGGAAATGTAATTAATAGAGATTTTCAAGCCAGTTTAAATCTAAGAGATGCTACAGAATACAAGATCGTTTCACTTTAAAGAACACTTGTATATGTACTCGTTCGTTAGCGAGGAATTTAAGCCTGTGGACTATTGTATCAAACGAAAGTAGCATGAGCAAAATCGGATAGGAAGAAACAGGAATGAAGCATAAAAGTTTACAACTTTTTATAAGTTTTCAGTAACGGCGATAAGATGGTTTTGTTAGGGACATGGGTCAACGTCGGTTTGATTATAATAGGAAGTTTAATAGGAATCTTATTAAAAAAGGGAATACAGGAGCGTTATGCCAATTTGATTATGAGTGGACTAGGTTTGGTGACGTTGGTAATAGGGCTCAGTTTTGCGCTGCAATCCGAAAATATGTTGATTGTTATCGTCAGTCTAGTTATAGGCGCATTGATCGGAGAATGGATAGATATTGACAAAAGGCTTAATCAATTTGGAGAGTGGATGAAGGAAAAGATTGGGGAACGAACACAAAAGAACATCAAAGCAAAGGGAGAAGGAGTAGAAGAGGTAGACACACACAGTAGGATAGGGGAAGGATTTGTCACAGCCACCTTACTTTTTTGTGTAGGGTCAATGGCGATTATGGGGGCACTAGATAGCGGATTACGTGGAGATCATACGATTTTATATACGAAGAGCATTATGGATGGTATTTCAGCGTTAATTTTTGCTAGCAGTATGGGTATAGGTGTTACCTTATCAGCTGTACCCATACTCATTTATCAAGGAAGTATTGCATTGCTTGCTCAAACGGTACAGCCCTATTTAACTGCAAGTATGATGACTGAGATGAATGCAGTTGGAGGGATACTACTTATGGGAATAGGTTTGTCTTTGTTAGAGGTTAAGAAAATAAAGGTATGCAACTTACTGCCAGCATTACTAATACCTGTAATCTGGTTTTTAATGATGGGATAGCAACAAACACAAAATGAGCATCTAGGGTAAGGTATATATACGAATAAGATACGGAGATGAGGGGAAAGGATGAATCAAAATATTCAGCTACTAGTCGTAGAAGATGACTCAGATATTAATAGGCTTCTGTGCGAAATTTTAAGAAAAGAAGGTTATCAAGTGCGCTCTGCGTACTCAGGAACAGAGGCTAAGATGTGTCTAGAACAAGGTGACTATCATATGGTTTTGCTAGATTTAATGTTGCCTGGTATGACAGGTGAGACACTTATTGAAGAGCTTCGCTAGACAAAGACGATGCCAGTCATTGTGATTTCAGCCAAAATGGGTGTAGAAACGAAGTTAGAGGTACTTAAGCTTGGCGCAGATGACTTTATAAGCAAGCCTTTTGATACAAGAAAAGTAGTGGCAAGGGAGTATGCCATTTTAGAACTTCTGATGAGTTATCCTAAGAAGGTCTTTACAAAAGTGAATCTATTTGAGGTAGTATGGAAGGAACATTTTATGGGAGATGACAATACAGTTAACGGGTTAGACCCAGCAGGGATTATGGAATTTAGAGCCATCTTACAAAAATTAAATCAAGAAAGAAAAGTAACCATTTTAATCTCAAGTCACATATTAAGTGAACTGGAACAATTAGCAACTATCTATGGTTTTATTCATGAGGGGAAGCTTATTGAACAAGTGTCGGCAAAAACTTTAGAAGAAAGATGCCAACAGCATCTAATTGTTAAGGTGGATAATCCAAAAAAAGCATCTATTGTGCTAGAAGAAGAACTTCATTGTACTGCCTATGAAATGCAGGCAGAAGGCACTATTAAGATTTATAGCTATTTAGATCAACTGGATCAAGTGGTGACACAATTTGCAAAGGCAGGTATTAAAGTATTTAGCTTGGCAGAAGTTGGCATAAACTTAGAAGACTACTTCATGCAGTTAGTAGGAGGTATGACACATGCGTAATTATATAAGTTGTTGTTTTTCTAATCAGTGGATGGGCGTTACTAGGTATGGGAGAAACATTAACAGTTATGGTTTATATCAGTATACTTTCTTGTATACCAGTACTATTTAAGGTGCTAGGTAAGGTTGTGGCAGAGGTGTTCCATGTATTGTATGAATGGCAGCCAACAGTGTTATTAGAAGGGATAGTAGAAAGAGTTTTTGTAGGGTTAGGATTAGTTTATATACGTAAAAAAGCATTTAACTAAGGAGGAGGCTATATATGGCTTGGGTGGTGGCGTTTATGAGCATAGTAAGTATAGGCAGTATTTGGCTACTAATGAGTACAAAGCAAGAAATAAAGAGGATTACAAAAGAAGTTCAAGCCATAGGTGAAACAAATAGTAATAGAGTACTTACCTTAAACAGCTCAAGTAAAGTATTAAGAGACTTAGTCGTCTATCTTAATGCGCATGCAAAGGCAGGAAGGGATAAGGAAATTTACTATGAGCAAAAAGATAAAGCACTTCGCCAGGCCATTGCCAATATCTCTCATGATTTACGTACACCACTCACTTCAGTCTTAGGGTATTTGCAACTGATGAACAATATATTCTGAAAATAACAGGAGGGAATAAAGATGGAAGTTGTAAAGAAGCATTATGATGAAGCAGCAGAAAGGGAGTGGCAACGCTTAGCCAATCCTTATAGCCAAGTGGAGTACAAGACTACCTTGCATTTGATTAAGAAGTATTTTCCTAGAGAAGGTCAGATCTTAGATATAGGGTGTGGACCTGGGCGTTATGCGCTGGCAATGCTTAAACAAGGTTATCAAGTGTCCCTTCTAGATTTATCCCAAAGAGAACTCGCCATTGCTAAGGATAAGATTGAAGAAGCAGGATTAAAGGCGGAAGGCTACTACTGCCAAAGTGCTTTGGAACTTGAAGGCTTTGAGGACAATAGTTTAGATGCACTCCTAGTGATGGGCCCTATGTATCACCTCCATGAAGAAAAGGACCGTTTACATATTTTGCAAGAAGCCAAGAGAATTGTGAAAGATAAGGGTATCATTCTCATTGCTTATATCAACACATGGGGCGCACTCAAATCTAGTCTTTATGAGTTTCCAGAGAGTTTTTTAGATAAGTCTCACTTCGAACGCTATATTCAAGGGAATTTAAAGTTTAATGAAGATGAAAGCTTTACTCAAACTTATTTTACAACACCACCTACAGCCCTTGAAGAAGTGGAAAAGGCAGGTTTGCAGGTTGTGACTTATGCAGGTGCAGAAAGTTTTATATCTGGGATGCATATAGAGCTTAGAAACTTAGCAAGCTACATGCCAGAAGCCTATGCCAACTATGTAGAAAAAGCTTGTGAGTATGCAGAACTTCCTCAGTTTAGAGATGCAACAGAGCATTTAATTGTCATTGCACGTAAATAAGTATTGAAAATGAGTAATTGTAACGGTACAAAATCTAAATTATTAAAAAGTACAGGGTAGAGATATTGAACTTCTTTTTTATTTATGTAACAATACCTCTCATAAAAAGAAATATCTTTAAAAGGAATTATTGAATTGATTAAAAGAGAGGGAATAAAGATGACTATCCTGTATAAAATAGATCAAAGTTTATATGTAAATGTGACGAATGCCTGTCCTTGTGATTGTGTATTTTGTGTGAGACAAGACCATGAGAGTGTAGGAGGATGTGCAAGCTTATGGTTAGAGCATGAGCCGACTTTAGAAGAAATTATAAGTGAATTTGAAAAGCAAGATTTAAATTGCTTTGACCAAATTGTATTTTGTGGATATGGAGAGCCCTTAGTTAAGCTAGACAATGTGTTGGCGCTTTGCAAATGGATTAAAGCAAGAAGTCAGACACCTATTCGCATCAATACCAATGGGTTAGCAGACTTAATTCACAAGAAAGAAACAGCGCCTCTTTTAGAGGGGTTAGTAGATGCTATTTCTATTAGCCTTAATGCACCAGATGCTAAAAGCTATGTAGATATTGCAAAACCATGTTTTGGAGAAGAAAGTTTCTCACATTTAGTACACTTTGCAAAAATGTGCAATAAGGTTATTCCTAAAGTCACTTTTTCTGTAGTAGATGTGATTACCAAAGAACAGCTTGAGGCATGTCAACAGCTTGCTGATACAATGGAGATTCCTTTACGTGTAAGAGAAATGATTGAATAATATAAAGACCTGTAAGCGTAAAATAATTTAACAGCATTAGGATATACTAAGGGAAAACAGGCATAAAGCTAGAAGGAGTAAGAAGGATGAAAGACCAAATCATTTATACAATAGGCTATGCCCATCATACACAAGAAAGTTTTTTAGAGTTACTTTTAAAGTATCAAATTAACTGTGTGATTGATGTGAGGACAATGGCGTACTCTGGCTTTCACCCTCAGTTTAATAAAGAAATCATTAAAAGTTATTTAAAACAACATGGGATAGTCTACTTGCATATGGACCAAGCCTTTGGCATTATTAAAGATCAGGTTGCTTTGAATACAAAGGAAGGATACTTGGACTTTACAAAGCTTGCCCAAACAGATGCATTTTTAGAAGGGATTAAACGTATCCAGAATGGCTTAGAAAAAGGCTATTGTATAGCTTTTATGTGTGCCGAAAAGGATCCCACAGATTGTCATAGAAGTACATTAGTTGCAAGACGCCTTTATGAAATAGGGTATCAAGTCGCACATGTTTTACACGATGGAGAGGTGGAGACACAAGAGCAGATGGAAGAGCGGATGAAAGAGAAATTCTGTCCCATGGATAACCAAATCCACTTATTTAAGAGTGAACAAACAGAGGGTGACCGGCGAGAGGAAGCCTATGCAAAGTGTAGCAAAGAAATATTTATTGTGAATGCAAAGCGTGTCCTGAAGGATGCATATGATTTTCCAAAGCCTAATCCTAAAGGCTAGTTAGAACATAAAAAGGCATGTGAAGTGACTTGAAGCTTCACATGCCTTTTTGCATGCTAGACATGAAGTGGTTCTAATATGTAAGAATTAGAGAAGAAATTGAGTAACATCCAAGGCAATCTCAGCTGTCATAGTATAGAATGGCCTTGTTGTAGTGACATTAAATAATATGTTATACTACTGAAGAAATGACTAGTTTTTACATAAGGGAGAGGAAATGATGAAAGGATTTGGACAAAAGGTGTGTGTCACACTAAGTGTATTGATGGCAGTGACTGCCATCCCGACTTATGCAGGTGCAGCATGTGGTGGAAATGGATGGAATTGTTATAAGAAGGGTATGAGCTACATGCAAGCGGGGCAGTATGACAAGGCTGTAGAAGAACTGAAGTATGCAGCAAGCAAACTACCAGGACAAGCTGCTGTACATAGTGAGTTAGCCAAGGCCTATGAAAAGCTGGAAAAGTATCAATTAGCAGCGGACCATTATTACAAACAGGCCGATCTATACAAAAACAAAGGGGAAGACCAACAAAGCTATTTAGCTGCTTTACGTAAGGCAGATGAACTTAATAGTACCGTTGAATTTTATAGTGTAGAAGAAGCTGGAGCGCCGACTTTGACACTTGCTAAGTATGAACCAACACGAGGGGCCTATATTGGGGCCTTCATTGGTGGAGAAGAGAAGTTCCAAGATACAAATTATAACTGGGGTGGTACCCTCAATGAATTTGAAGAATTTAATGCATTAATGGGGAAAAAGCATGCCACTTTCTTTGACTATGGTTCTATTGGAAGTAGCTTAAATCAAAGTTTTCAAAGACAAGAGCAAGATATAAAAGCGGCAGGTGGTGCCGTACATATTGCTTATGAACCTAATCGTGGATTGCAAGAGGTAACAAAAGAGACAATTACAGCCTACGCAGAAGAGTTAAGAGACTTAGGTGTACCTGTTTTCTTACGTTATGCTTCAGAAATGAATGGGAAATGGGTGCCTTGGCATGGTAATCCTAGCTTATATATTGAAAAATGGAAGTTAGTTCATGACATCATGGAACAAGTAGCACCTAATGTAGCGATGGTATGGTCACCTTCTGAAATGCCCCTTGACCCAATTGATGCTTACTATCCTGGGGATGCCTATGTAGACTGGGTAGGACTAAGTATTTACAGTGCTCAATTTGAAAATGGAGATAGTACCAAACCAACCGATAGAAGAAATCCACTAGAAGCACTAGACTTTATATACAACAAATACGCTACCCGTAAGCCTATTATGATTAGTGAATATGCTGCAAGTCATGAAGCTGGTTTCTTGCCAAACAAACAAGATACCTCTAAGTTTGCCATCGCTAAGATGACCTATTTCTACGAAAGCATTAAGACCAAATATCCACGTGTCAAATGTATTCAATGGTATAGCGCAGACAACTATAACTTACCTGATAAAAGTAAGAATCGTGTAAACTACAGCCTTCTTGAAGGTGCAGGCAAAGGTGTCTTAGAACGCTATCAAAAGATTATTGCGGACCCTTACTTTTTGAGTGATGTAGTCAATGGGCCTCTTGTAGAGAAGCAAACAATACTGCCAAAGGCAAGTACCCCTTTGAAGGGAACAGTCAAAGCAACAAAAGATTTTACTTTGCGTACATGGGTGAAGTCTTATGATGCCTACATTTCACAAGTGGTGTATAAGCTTAATGGAGAACGTCTGGAGTTGACAACAACAGCGCCTTATGAAATGACCATACCTTATGCGAAGCTTAAAAGTGGCAAGAATACTTTAGAGGCAGTGGTATTTGATTCTAAAGGGCGTGTAGCAAAAACTGAGTGTCTAGCTATTATTAAATAAAGCTAGTATAACGTGTAATGAGTGTTATATAAAGACAGCCCTCAACAAACTATGTTGGGGGCTATTTTTATGCACATTAATTAAATTACAATGTGAGCAAAAGCACCTATAATAATGTTTAATCTTTACGAAATCTTAAGAAAAAAAGTCAACTATTGTAGGAATTATAGGATACAATAGAATAAAAGGCCTAGAACAAATAGAGATTGAAAAAGGATAAGAAAGTTTGGGAGGATGACAAATGAATTATACTATTTTGGTATGTGATGATGATGAATTGATTGTAAATTCAATAGCCCTACATCTTCAAAAGGAAGGTTATCGTGTCGTAAAAGCCTTTAATGGCTTAGAGGCAATAGAAGCTGCAAATAAGCAAGATATTCATCTTATTTTATTAGATGTGATGATGCCTAAGTTAGATGGATTGTCTGCTACTTTACGCATTAGACAAGAAAAAAATATCCCTATTATTATTTTGTCTGCCAAAAGTGAAGATACAGACAAGATTGCAGGATTAAACTTTGGAGCAGACGATTATATTACAAAACCTTTCAATACCTTGGAGTTACTCGCACGTGTGAAGTCCCAACTTAGGCGCTACACAACGCTTGGGAGTATGGTAGCCGAACAACAGATGCTTTCAACGGGAGGCTTGTGGTTAGATGTGGACACATCAAAAGTAACTTTAGATGGAGAGATGCTTAAGCTTACGCCAACGGAGTATAAAATTTTATATTATTTGATGAAAAACATGGGGCAAGTCCTCTCCATGCACCAAATTTATGAAAACGTTTGGCAGGAAGTGGCCTATGCCCCAGAAAATACGGTAGCTGTCCACATTAGACGACTACGCGAAAAAATTGAAATTAATCCCAAAGACCCTAAATACTTAAAAGTTGTATGGGGTAGTGGCTATATGGTAGAGAAAATCTAAGTGAAAAAGAATCTAGAAGCTTCGCCCACCACCGCCATGGGTACTTCCGCTACTTGAAGTGTGGGTAGAGCTAATCCACTACCAGAGGAGTTGTTAGAGGATTCTTTTTTATGTTTAGATATATGAGAACCAAGGAAAGTGTCCTCTTTTTTTGCGTACTGCAAGGAGTGAAGCTTGGTCAAAGACTCTTGTATTTGCACCATAAAGTGGATAGAAGCATCATGAGGCATGCAGTCAAAGTGCATAGAACCAGCACGCTCAACAAGATAATCTTTTGTTTCTGTATAATGATAGTTAGCATCTGACCAAGTTAAATTATAACATTAAAAATGACGAAATTGTAATAATTTTATCCAGGTGTTTGTAAGTCAGACCCTTTAAACTAGGCTTATAGAATGATAGAAAAGGTGGTGTTACACAGATGAGAAATATAGGATATAGCAAAGTAGTCAAACTTGTGCTCTACATCTGTATTGCTTTAGCAAGTATAGGTGGCATCTATAGTTTATATGGCTTAGCACGGATGCCAAGAGAGAAAAATTACTACTCAAGCTATGGCTATGAATATGAGCTTATCAGTAAGGCGGGTTATGTAAGAGATTGGATTGTCCGCTACGTGGATGATAAGATTTTTGAAAAAGAAGGTGTTACAGCGGAGAATATCAAAAGATATCGTAATGCGGATAAAACGGTGGCAAGTGACGAACAAGCCCTAGCAGGGATCATTGCTGATCGTCGTGACTATTTTGAGATGATTCAAGATGAATTGGTGAGACGTAATGTGAATGTGGAGTATGTAGCCATTGATAAGGCCAATGAAAAGGTGATTACGAATAGTCCACTTTATACAGGAAAAAATCTAGATACTGTAATCGAGGACTTTTTAAAGTCACCTACACTCATTATTGGAGATGGAGAAAATATTAAGCGTTCTATTCAAGAAGAACGCATTGGGAATGTAGCTTATACCAACTATTATCAAGGGAATGGCGTGAAAAACAAAGATAACTATGCGGTTTATGTGCGTACCCAAGACTCCTTGCAACCAGGAGATTATTTTTATGAGCAGGCTACAAGTTTTGAAAAGGCCACGGTGAATAAAGACCTTATTTATGTGTGGGGAATCATCAGCTTTGTCATAGGGCTGCTTGACTTGATGGGATGGATAAAGGTTGTTGGGCAAAAAGAAGAAGGAGGTGCAGTGCATGTAACCTTCTTTGACAAGATACCTTTTGAGATACAAGCTGTAGGAAGCATCTTTACAATAGGAATATGGTTTGCAATGGTAGTAGAATGGATTTCACATATGACAGATATAGGTTGGGTGCCTTATATGGGAGGAACGACCTTTAGAGCAGAGGAACTTGTGCTATGGGTACTGATTATAAGTGGTGTATCTTTTGCACTTCTTGTCTTGAGTAGTGTAATCAAACATATTAAAAACAACAGTTTGTCTCAGTACATTTTTGTGTGGCGATTAGGTAAATGGATTAAAAATGATGTCATTAATGAAAAAACACTCCCATTTGCAGCAGCGGGCATGATTGTAGGATATATTTTTATTGAAAACTTGCTTCTAAGCGGCATCAAGTACAGCTGGGGGCTACTTAGACTATTTTCCTGGCTTATGTTCCTAAGTTTTAATGGACTGATGTTAATGATTTTAGTCAAACTTGTCGTAGATTATGTGAAGTTATCAAGAGGTGTAGAGGCCCTTTCTAAAGGGAATTTAAAGCCAGAGGTGAAGCTTACTTATAGTTTGCCCGTTATGAATCGTACAGCAAGTGCTATTAATCATATAGGAGAAGGATTAGAAACAGCAGTTGAGCAAAGTGTAAAAAGTGAGCGTCTTAAAACAGAGTTGATTACAAATGTATCCCACGACTTAAAGACACCACTTACTTCTATTATAAGTTATATTGATTTACTCAAAGAAGAGGAGATTGATAATAAAGCGGCTACAGAGTACATTGGTATTTTAGATGAACGCAGTAATCGGTTGAAACAACTTGTAGAAGATTTGGTAGAGGCCTCAAAAGCAGCTACAGGTAATGTAAAGGCAGAGGTTGTACCCATGAGACTTGACCAACTGGTTATTCAAGCCGTTGGAGAATATACAGATCGATTAGAAGCAAGTCAGCTAGAAGTTGTATGCAGCAAAGTAGAAGAAGTCAATGTTTTAGTAGATGGTAGACATATGTGGCGTGTGATAGAAAACTTACTTTCAAACGTATGTAAATATGCTATGCCATGTACAAGAGTCTATATTGATGTTTTAAAGGGTGAGCATGTGGGATGTATTGTGATTAAAAACATATCTAAGGAGCCCCTTGCTATAGACCCAAGTGAGCTGACAGAAAGATTCGTAAGAGGAGAAACTGCGAGAAGTAGTGAAGGGTCTGGGTTGGGCCTTGCCATTGCTACAAGTTTAGCTCAAGTCCAAAATGGAACGTTGACATTAGATATTGATGGCGATTTGTTCAAGGCTATTGTAGAAGTGCCACAAGCTACACATGTAGAATAAGGTTACAGCATAGTTCCTGAACAAGAAAGCGTATAAGAATTCTAATGCTTTGTAAAAAGATTCGATGATAAGTTTCAAAGTAAGGAATCTTAAAATGTATAAACTGCTTATAAAATGGAATAGGAACGAGACTTAATTATAAAAGGTCTATGAAATTAGAAAGTTCTAGTTTCATAGACCTTTTGAAGTTGCTTCCTTGTCATTTGAGCCAAACAATTATAAAATAGGAGTAATGAAAAAATAGTGGAGGAAAGCGCATGAATCAAGAGACAGAAATAAGAAGTTTTTTTGAAGTGTTGCCAGAGCTTAAAGTAGATGACAAGCTTCATCAGCTTTTTAAAGACATCGTGGTAGAGAAAGTCGTTTTTGATAATGCGACCGCCACTTTAGCCATTCATATGAGAAGTAGGCAGATTATCCATTTTGCTAATATTGAAAAGATGCAAAATGCCATTAAGGACAAGTTATTTCCAACAACCGAACTGAGTATTCTTTTGAATCAACAGTATCTTTTGTCTGAGCAATATACCTTGAAGTACTTAGTGGATGAATATAAAAGTAGCTTGCTGTACGAAATTGGTTCCAAAAGTGAGATGTTTTCAGCACTGATGCGTCTATCTGGATGGGAAGTTGAAGGAGATACGTTAACAGTAACTTTAGATAACAGTCTTTTTGCAAGACGTCGTTCAGAAGAGATTAAAAAGCAAATTCATGAGATTTTTATAAATCGATTTGATATGAATGTACAAATTGTGTTTGATTTTAGAGCTTGTGCAAATAATAGTTTTACGCAAGAGAATGAAACAAAATTAGCACGAGAGGTGCATAACGTTATGGGTAATGTCAAACATACACCAAAAGGTGAAGAAGAACCTAGAAAACAAGAAGAAGAGAGGAAACCTGCACCAAAGAAATATACCAAGCAGCCAGCTGATCCAGATGTGTTTTATGGGCGTTCTTGCGATGGCGAAGTGACTCATATTGATGAAATTCAAGATGAAATTGGTGAAGTCGTCATCCAAGGTCAAGTCATTGGAATAGATACCCGTGAAATCCGTATGGAAAAAACTATTATTATGTTTGATATCACAGATTTTACAGATACCATTACTGTGAAGCTCTTTGTGAAAAATGAAGACCTTCCAGATATTATGGGTAACTTGAAAAAGGGTGGTTTCTACCGTATTAAAGGGATGGCTATCTTAGATAAATATGACAAAGAGGTGGGGATTGGTTCTGTACAAGGGATCAAGCCTATTGCTGACTATACCTCAAAACGTATGGATATAAGTGATGAAAAGCGTGTCGAGTTACATTTACATACCACTATGAGTGATATGGATAGTGTAGTTGATATCAAGAAAATGGTAAACCGAGCAAAAGCTTGGGGTATGCCTGCTATTGCCATTACTGACCATGGCTGTTTGCAAGCTTTCCCAATTGCTAACCACTGCGTGTCAAAGGACGAACCGTTTAAAATTATTTATGGTGTAGAAGCTTACTTTGTAGATGATATGAAAGAGATGGTTGTAGACTCAAAAAACCAAAACTTACGAGAAAGTTATGTGGTTTTTGACTTAGAAACAACAGGGTTTAGTGCCCATCAAAATCGCATTATTGAAATAGGTGCGGTCAAAGTGGTAAATGGTGAAGTGGTTGACCAGTTTAGCGAGTTTGTCAATCCGCAGGTACCTATTCCTTATGAGATTGAAAACTTAACAGGAATCAAAGACCATATGGTTATGGATGCACCTACCATTGAGACCATCTTGCCACAGTTTTTAGCTTTTTGTGAGGGTAGTGTCATGGTTGCACATAATGCAGACTTTGATATGAGCTTTATTCATGCCAATGCAGAGGGATTAGGCCTAAGTAGTTGCTTTACTGTATTAGATACAGTAGGTCTTGCCCGTGTACTTATGCCAACTCTTGGGAATTTTAAACTTAACAATGTGGCGAAGCGCCTAGGCATCAGCCTAGAAAATCATCACCGTGCAGTAGATGATGCCACAGCAACAGGGGAAATCTTCATCAAATTTATTGAAATGCTAGAAGAAAAAGAGGTACATACACTAGATGAAATCAATCATCTCGTAGATGTATCTCCAGAGTATATTAAGAAGCTTCCAACCTATCACGGGATTATCTTGGTTAAAAATGAAATAGGCCGTATTAACTTGAATCGCCTGGTTTCAGCTTCTCACCTAGACTACTTTCAACGTCGCCCACGTATGCCAAAGAGCCTCATTCAAAAGTATCGTGAAGGATTGATTATTGGTTCTGCTTGTGAAGCGGGAGAAGTTTTCCAAGCTATTTTGCGTGAAAAGGATGAAACGGAGCTTGCACGTATTGCTAGCTTCTATGATTACTTAGAAATTCAGCCTATTGGTAACAATAGTTTCATGTTAAGAAGTGATAAGTATGCAGCCACAACGAAGGAAGACTTAATGGACTATAATCGTAAGATTGTAGAACTTGGAGAAAGTCATAATAAGCCAGTTGTTGCCACTTGTGATGTACACTTCTTAGACCCAGAAGATGAGGTGTATAGACGTATCATTATGGCTGGAAAAGGCTTTAAAGATGCTGACGATCAGCCACCACTTTACTTAAGAACAACAGATGAAATGCTAGAAGAGTTTAAGTATCTTGGGAAGGAAAAGGCAAGAGAAGTAGTCATTACCAATACTAACTTGATCAATGAGCAAATAGAGCGGGTATCACCTGTACTTCCAGATAAATGTCCACCAGAGATTCCTAATTCAGATGAAACCCTTAGAAGTATTTGTTACGATAAAGCCCATGAAATCTATGGACCAGACTTGCCAGAAGTGGTTGTTGAGCGTTTAGAACGTGAGCTACATTCTATCATTAGCAATGGATTTGCCGTAATGTATATCATTGCACAAAAGCTGGTGTGGGATTCTAATGACCACGGGTACTTAGTAGGGTCAAGGGGGTCTGTAGGGTCTTCCTTTGCTGCAACTATGTCAGGGATTACAGAAGTTAATCCACTTTCACCTCACTACATTTGCCCAGAGTGTTACTATGTAGACTTTGACTCAGATGAAGTTAAAGCGTACTCAGGATGTTCTGGATGTGATATGCCAGATAAGAAATGTCCTAAATGTGGTCATGATCTTAACAAAGAAGGCCATGATATTCCGTTTGAGACTTTCCTCGGATTCAAGGGGGACAAAGAGCCAGATATCGACCTTAACTTCTCAGGAGAATACCAGGCTAAGGCTCATAAGTATGTAGAGGTTCTTTTTGGAGAAGGGAAGGCGTTCCGTGCAGGAACAATCGGTACCATGGCAGAAAAAACTGCCCTTGCATATGTATACAAATATAACGAAGAGCGTGGGCTCCATAAACGTCGTGCAGAGATGAGACGTATAGCTGATGGTTGTACAGGTGTTAAGCGTACAACAGGACAACATCCAGGTGGTATCATCGTTGTACCACATGATAGGGATATTTATGAGTTTACAGCTATTCAACATCCCGCAAATGATATGACAACACCTATTATCACAACCCACTTTGAGTATCACTCTATTGACCACAACTTGCTCAAACTAGATATTCTAGGACATGATGATCCAACCATCATTAGACGTCTAGAAGATATAACGGGTATTGATGCAAAAACCATTAGACTTGATGATAAAGATGTTATGTCTTTATTCCATAGCACAAAAGCATTAGGTATTAAGCCTGAAGGCATAGGGGGCATCAAACTAGGGTCTCTTGGGGTGCCTGAGTTTGGTACAGACTTTGTTATTCAGATGTTAATGGATGCGAAGCCTCAAAGCTTCTCAGACCTTGTACGTATTTCAGGACTTTCACATGGTACTGACGTATGGTTAGGGAATGCCCAAGCCCTTATTGAAGAAGGAAAAGGAACAATTTCTTCTGTTATTTGTACACGTGATGATATTATGACTTATCTCATTAACCAAGGTGTAGAAAAAGGACTTTCCTTCACTATTATGGAAAGTGTACGTAAAGGTAAGGGACTAATACCAGAATGGGAAGAAGAAATGCTAGCTCACGATGTGCCAGATTGGTACATTTGGTCTTGTAAAAAGATTAAGTACATGTTCCCTAAGGCCCATGCGGCAGCTTATGTTATGATGGCTTGGCGTATTGCGTGGTATAAAGTATTTTATCCAGTGGCATACTACACGGCTTTCTTTAGTATTCGTGCTTCTGCCTTCTCCTATGAGACCATGTGTTTTGGAAAAGAGCGCTTAGAGTTCCATATGAAAGAGCTCCAAAGTAAAGGCAAAGAAAATCAAACAACTAAAGAGCAAGATACAATTAAAGATATGCGTCTTGTACAAGAGATGTATGCAAGAGGTTTTGAATTTGCACCGATTGACATTACTATAGCGGATAATAAAAACTTCCAAATTATAGATGGAAAGATTATGCCATCCTTAAATGCCATAGATGGACTTGGAGAAAAAGCGGCAGAAGGTATTGTTGCAGCAGTCAAAGATGGCCCATTCCTTTCTAAAGAAGACTTTAGAAATCGTACAAAAGCAAGTAAAACCATTACAGATAAAATGTGTGAACTGGGTATACTCCAAAACTTATCTGAGTCCAATCAGTTGAGTTTAGATTTATTTGGCTAAGGATATACTTTATAATAAAGTGTGCTAGAATTTATAGGGCATATGTCAAACTCCAATAAGGAGTAATTTTTAAAATATTAGAAAAGACCCTTATCCATAGGTTCAAAAGTTTATGTAACCTATGGATAAGGTGTAAGACAGAAAGAGGAAAGAATATGGAACACCAAGTAGAAATTAGCGATTTAACCTATTATGTACCAGATTATGATTTAGAGGGACTTATCCGTGTATCAGAGAGTGCGGGCGCAGCATTCGTACTGATGGAATATGACGATTTAGAAGATAAGTACTGCCGTAATCGTTACGATGTGATAGAACCTCATATGAGCATTGCAACCATTTTAAAAGGCGTAGACCGTTACTTAGAGCAAGGCTCAGAAAATGCCCTGTTTGTAACCTTTGCAGTAGAAGATGGCAAGCGATTAACTGTGTTTGATGGAAGCGGAAAAAACTATACAGGGATAGACTTAGGTGACTTAGAACTAGGGGAAAACCTGATTTACGGACTTCTTATTCGTTTAGAAGATGAAGCCTATATATTCGATGAAGTGCTCTATACAGATGGTGGACTGAATAAGCAATCTTGGGCAGAAAAAGTATATGAGGCAGGTGAGATGACAGCTTTACTTGCAGATTATATTCAACAGTTTATATAGGTATAAGTCGCTCCGGATTATACAAATAAAATCGTTCGAAGAAGTTGTTTACTAAAGATGTTTGGCTAGATATAATAAAATTGAGAAAAAATAAAAATTATCTAGGGGAATTTTATGGAAAATATATCAAACACAACTTATTACGTGGATTGCCAAGTGGGAAATGATGCATCATCAGGAATGGCCGTTGACCAAGCGTGGCAATCTGTTGAAGCAATCAACAGCAAAGTATTTTGCCCAGGGGATCGGATTCTATTTCATGAAGGTCAAACTTTTAAAGGGGGCCTAAAACTTCATGGGAGTGGTAAAGAGGGTGCACCTGTAGTAATTGATAGTTATAGGGTTGAAGCAGGAACCGTTAAAATTGGAGAAGGTACAAAGCCTATTATTGAGGGGCAGGGAAAAGTACTTTATGCAGTACATCTACACAACGAAGCGTTTTGGGAAATTAACCGTTTAGAAGTTACAAATCAGGGAGAAACCCCGTTAGAAGGGCGTACTGGTATTATGGTTTCTGCAGATGAGGCATTTGATCAAATCCATGGTGGTACTGTAGAGCATATTTACTTAAATGATGTTTTTGTCCGCGATGTGAATGGACATCCAGAGATTAAAGATCAACATAATGGTGGTATTTTTTATTGTATCAATAGCGAAGATGTGGCACGCCCACTAATCTTTAAAGATATTGTGATTGAAAATTGCCATGTGAAAAATGTACATCGTACAGGGATAAGTGTAGGTGGAACCAAGTGTGGGTCAAAAATTGTAGGGGATGATTTAAGTATCTGGAAAAGTGAAGAAATCAAAGGTTATCTACATCAAGATATCATCATTCGCAATAACTATATAGAATGTGTCGGTGGGGATGCTCTTGTTCCAATGTATAGCTATAAACCGCTGATTGAGCACAATACATCACAAGAAGCAAGTATTGATACAAAAGGTCAGCCTAATTTAATGTATAATGCAGCTATCTGGCCTTGGCAATGCTATGAAGCGGTATTCCAATACAATGAAGCTTTTAGAACTTACTTAAATGGCGATGGGCAGGCATACGATTGTGATTGGTCTTTTGGAACACTATATCAATATAACTATAGTCATGATAATCAAGGCGGATTTATGTTGGTGTGTCAAAAAAATGCCATCCAATCAAAGATTCAAAATAACATCAGTTATAATGACCAACGTTGTATATTTATGACTTCCAATGTGCAGCCTGCATATGTTGAAAATAACATAGTATATATAGGGAAACACCTAGAAACAACGCTCTTTTCTCCAGATAAAGGACCTATAGTCTTTGAAAATAATGTGTTTTATAAAGAAGGAGAATCTATTGTAGTAGATTGGCATGAAGAAGAGAATAGCTATGATGGAAATTATTACAAAGGCTTTGAAAAGCTTCCAGAAGACGGTAAGGAAGCAGCTCTAATACAGCTTGAAGAATTAGTCGAATTAGCCGATTTACAAGCACAATTAGGAAGCGAAAGAGATGAGGAAGCATTACATAAAGCATGGCAAGAAGAGAATGAGAGAAGAAGGTTAAAATTAGAAAACGGAACCCATGTTTATGGTTGTAAGCAATATACTTTTGAGCAGTATAAAGCTTATGTAGAAAGCAATAGAGAATTATTAAAATAATATAGAGTAGCCAACTTAAACAACTTTCTGTTTGATTTCATAGAGAAAGCTTTAAGTTGGCTACTTTTCTGTTAGATCAAGCGGATGGGAACTAAATGTACAAATTGTCACTAGATTGTAAGAACGCTTTGGTATACTCATACTATGAAATGAAATAGGAAAAAGAAATGAGGGTGTAGTGATGGATATATTAAAAACTCAGGCATTGAAAAAATATTATGTACATGTAGATCATCAAGTTAGAGCATTAGAAAATGTAAATGTAGGGATAGAAGAAGGTGAATTTGTAGCCATTGTGGGCACATCAGGGAGTGGAAAGTCTACTTTGTTACATATGCTTGGTGGGCTAGATAGACCGACTAGTGGTGAGGTGATAGTAGAGGGAAAAGCTTACTCTAGTTTATCTGAAGAAGAACTAACTATATTTAGACGGCGTCATATAGGCTTTGTTTTTCAAAATTATAACTTAGTACCAGTCTTAAATGTGGAAGAGAATATTACATTACCTATTGAATTAGATGGAAGTGTGGTTGACCAAGCCTATGTAAAAAAAATTGTAGAGACTTTGGGTATTGAAAGTAAGTTGCAAAATATGCCCAATACCCTGTCAGGAGGACAACAACAAAGGGTGGCAATTGCCAGAGCACTTGCTAGTAAACCAGCTATTATCTTAGCAGATGAGCCAACAGGTAATTTAGATACAAAAACAAGTATGGAAGTGATTGGACTCTTAAAAGTAACGAGCAAGATGTTTCATCAGACTATCGTTATGATTACACATAATGAAGAGATCGCCCAACTCGCAGATCGCATTATTCGTATAGAAGATGGGGAAATTGTGGGGAGGAATAACAAATGATTTTTCCAACTAACAATCAACAAGTTATACGTAAACTCAGCAAAAGAAGTCTTAAAGGAAATAAACTACGTAACCTGTTTGCAGTAATAGCAATTACACTCACGACTATTTTATTTACTTCTGTCTTTACCATTGGGCTTGGTATGCTAAATTCCTTTCAAGAATCAAACTTTAGAATGGCAGGGGGGTATAGTCATGGAGGTTTCAAAAGTTTAACAAAGGAACAGTATGAGCAGTTAAAGGCACATCCACTCATTAAAGAATCGGGGCTTACCGTAACAGTAGGCCTTGCAGAAAATGAGGGGCTCATGAAAAGTCCTACAGAGATCAGATATGTGGATGAAAATGTAGCAAAGTGGCGATATATCCAGATTCAAGAAGGGCATATGCCACAAGGCGTGGATGAGGTGGCATTAGATACAGTGACGTTAGACCTATTAGGGATACCCTACCAATTAGGTGCTCAAGTCCCTGTTATGTATCTAATCAATGAAGAAATTGTGACAAAGACGCTCACTTTAGCAGGTATTTATGAAAAGGAACAAGGGGTAGACGTTAGTCAAATCCTTGTAAGCTTAGCCTTTATAGAAGAAAATTTAAAGGATGTAGAAGACTCTATTGAAAATTATGGAGTCGGAGATATAACTTTAGATGTAATGCTTAAACCTGTTGCAAATATAGAGTCAGGGATTGATCAAATAGCCCGTGACTATGGATATGAAGCAGATGGGAAAGGCGAAAATGGAATAAATGTAGGGGTGAACTGGGGGTATAGTCATGCAAGGCAAGTGCAGATAGACCCTATGATGGTCATCGCTGGAGTAGGGGGTTGCCTACTTATTATTTTTACAGGTTACCTTATTATTTATAATATTTTCCAAATTTCTGTTATGGCAGATATTCGTTATTATGGATTACTTAAAACAATCGGGACAACGCCAAAACAAATCAAGAAGATGATTAGAAACCAAGCGATGTATTTATCTGTAGTGGGTATCCCAATAGGTCTTCTACTCGGCTATATCATTGGAAGTGGGTTACTAAAAATAGTGATGCAAAGTACTAATTATCCAGTGGCCTATGGAACGCTCAATCCTGTTATCTTTATAGGTTCGACAGCTTTTGCCTTAGTAACAGTTTGGATAAGTTGCCACAAGCCAGGACATATGGCAGCTCATATCTCACCGATTGAAGCTGCTAAGTATAGTGAAGTAAGTGGGACAGGTAAAAAGAAAGTAGGACGTACAAAGCCTACAAGTCTTTGGGCCATGGCCTATAGAAATATTAACCGTAATAAGAAGAAAACAGCAATTATTGTTGTATCCATGTCACTGAGTATGGTGCTCCTAAACAGTGTATATACCTATACACAAGGATTTGATATGGATAAATATCTAGAGAGATTTGTTGTGTCTGATTTTATTATAGGTCATGCAAACTATTTCAATGTTGGAAAGCATTTTAGTTTTCCAGAGGACCAAGTGGATGAGTTGTTTGTTGAACAGCTGAAAGAGCAAGAAGGATTTATAGAAGGTGGCATAATGCTTTATGATGTGTACGGCACTAGGGACCAGGATAAAGACCTAGATATCCAGCTGTATGGCATGGAGGGGACGCTCATGGAAAACTTGCAAGTCATTGAAGGAACCTTTGAACTTGAGAAGTTTTTGACAGGTGAGTATATTCTAGAAGGTGTGGATACTAATGACTATGGTGAAGTTTATGAAGAGCGTGTCCAGTATGAAATTGGAGAAAAAGTAACACTCACACCATCAGGAGAGTCTAGCGTACCACGCACTTTTGAAGTGATGGCAAAGATACAACAAAATCATAATGCAACGGTACGCTATAGTATAGGAAATAGTGCCAGCCTGTATCTACCTGCTGAAGCGTTTGTAGAAGGAGTAGGTGAAGCACTAAAAATGGCATACTATATGGATGTGGAAGATGCGTATGAGGCACAAATGAATGCTTATTTAGAAGAGAAGACAAGTGAGCATGGGAATATGATGGACTTTGAGTCTAAACAGCGCTATATCGATGACTTTAAAGGTACTCAAAATATGTTCTTTATAGCAGGGTTTGTAGCAAGCTTTATAATCGGTATGATTGGATGCTTTAACTTAATCAATGCCATGATTACAAGTATTCTCTCACGACGTGGAGAGTTTGCTATTTTACAAAGTATGGGAATGACGACGAAGCAACTTAGAAAAATGCTTGTGATAGAAGGCTTGTATTATAGTGGGATGACAGTTATATTCTCTTTCATATTAGGCATTGTCATGTCATATGGGATAGTCAAGCCACTAGGAGAAACCTTATGGTACTTTAGCTATACATTTAAAATCCTTCCACTTATGATGGTAGCACCTCTTATCATGTTGTTAGGAGTAGCTGTGCCTACTATTATTCATCATCTTATAGGAAAAGAAAGTATTGTAGAAAGACTAAGAAAAATGGATTAAAGTATGGTACGAAGAAGGGACACTAGGTAAAATAAGTGTCCCTTCTTTGCTTCATAAAGCAGACTTTCTTAATAGAAAATCCTTGTTAGATAGTGTTTCAGATCAAGCAAAATACATAGGTGTGCAAAGTGAAATAAAATTTAGATAGAACGATAAGCATAAGGTATAATAAAAAGATAGCAATTCGTTTAAAGGATGGAGGAGATGAGGCGATGAGAATCTTGGTAGTAGAAGATGATAAGTTATTGGCAAAAGGGGTTGGACTTGTACTTAAGAAGCAAGGCTATGAAATAGATATAGCTTATACATATGAGGAAGGGATGACAGCTTTTAAAGGGCAGACTATAGATTTGATGTTGCTAGATATTAATTTAAAAGGGAAAAGTGGGCTAGACTTATGTGGTGAGGTGCGTAAGATTTCAGGTGTACCTATTATTTTTATTACAGCAAGAGATACGGAAGAAGATATGATTGAAGGATTTGACCAAGGGTGTGACGACTATATTGCCAAACCCTTTTCACTAGAAGTACTTAAAAGAAGAGTAGAGGTCATCTTAAAACGTGTAGGAAAAGAGAAAAAGATACTATTTGAAGACGGGGGAATTCGAATTGATTATGATATGAAGCAAGTGTCTAGAGAAGATACCCCTATCAAGCTAACAGCAACAGAGTACAGACTCTTAGAAGTATTAACACAACATAAGGGACAAGTGCTGACGAGGGAGATGTTGCTTGAGAAACTTTGGGATATAAATGGAAAGTTTATAGATGAGAATACATTGAGTGTGAACATTAGAAGACTACGAGGGAAGATTGAGACAAATCCGAAAATGCCAGAATGGATTGTAACCGTATTTGGAATAGGCTATACATGGGGGCAATAAGATGAAGACTAGGATAAGAATAGGAATATTGATAGTCTGTATACTCATTATTTATTTGGGGCTAGATGTGTATTTAATGTTCATGACACAAGATGAAGCCATTATTAAAGGGGTTGTAGTGGGGCAGATTATGAGCCTAATAGCAGGGGGTGGCATCGTGATACTTGTTAAGCGGGAGGTTACAACACTCCTATGTAAGCTTTCACAAAGTCTAGAAAATATGATGGGAGAGCACCCGGAGGAGGTATTCCAACCACTAAAAGATGAGCTGCCTTCAAAGATTCAGGTACAAATGAATAGATTGGGGAAAATTCTTCAAACCCATAATCAGCAAGTAACCTTGGAAAAAGAACAAATTCAGGAGATGATAGGGGATATTGCCCATCAACTTAAGACACCCCTTGCCAATGTGAGCTTGTATACAGAACTATTAAGTATACAGGCAGAACAGGGGCCCGATCGTGAACTTTATGAAGATTTACAAGGTGAAGTGGAAAAACTTAAATTTTTGACAGAGGAATTTATAAAAATGTCTCGCCTTGAAAGTGGTGTCATCAAGCTCAATTTGAAGCCCTGTCAGTTAAGTGATACATGCCTTCAAGCTATTAAACAAGTCTATATGAAGGCGAAGGCAAAACATATTGATATAGTTTGTGAGCCCATGCCTAACCTAGAAATTTTTCATGATTCCAAATGGACAGGGGAAGCCCTAAATAATATATTGGATAACGCCATCAAATATAGTGATGAAAAGAGTATTATTACCCTTTGTGTGATACCTTATGAAGTATTTGTAAGAGTAGATATAAAAGATCAAGGATATGGTATTGATGAAGAAGAAATGAATGCTATTTTCCGAAGGTTTTTCCGCGGAGAAGAGGCTTCGGATATAGAAGGTGTGGGGATTGGGTTATATTTAGCTAGAAAAATCATTATGGACCAGGGTGGTTACATAAAGGTGAGCTCAAAAAAAGGAGAAGGAAGTATCTTTTCTGTTTTTCTTCCTATGAAATAATAAATAACCATATATTTTATTGCATTATTTTTAAAAAGTCTATTATTGAATAAAACATCGGAAAATGTTGTACGAAACCAGGTTGAATGTTAAAGTAGAGTGAGTATGAAGCTTAAACTTCGGATATCCTATAATAAGTAGAATAAATAACATTTCAACTTGAATAGACGATTAAAATAATCTATAGATTAATACAACTTAAAAGAAAAGAGAGAACATATGACAACATCGTTAAATAACTTTAAAGCATATAACTTAAGTGCTCCAATTTTAAAAGCCATTGAGGGTTTACATTTTACAAAACCTACATCCGTACAGGAAGCAGTTATTCCAAAGGCATTAGAAGGAAAAGACTTACTTGTAAAATCTCAAACAGGAAGTGGAAAGACAGCAGCTTTTGCTATCCCTATTTGTGAGATGCTAGATTGGGAAGAAAATAAGCCACAAGTACTTGTCTTAACACCAACACGTGAGCTGGCCCTTCAAGTAAAAGAAGACTTCTTCAATATTGGACGTTTTAAACGTGTTAAAACCGTTGGACTTTATGGGAAAGCACCGTTCCATATTCAAGAAAAAGAACTTAAACAAAAAACACATGTAGTAGTAGGGACACCTGGGCGTGTACTCGACCATTTAGATAGAGGAACTTTTATTACAGATGAGATTCGCTACATTGTTATTGATGAAGCAGACGAAATGTTCAAAATGGGCTTTATTGATGAAGTGGAACGTATTTTAAAAACTATGCCTAAAGAGCGTATGACGCTACTCTTTTCAGCAACTTTAGCACCAAGTATAGAAGCACTGAGCCAAAAGTTTATGAAAAGTCCTTTAGACATTACTATTGAGAGTAAGCACTTAACGGCTGACCGTATTGAACAAGTATGTTATAAGGTCAATCCTGCTGAAAAGTTACAATGTCTTGAAAATGTACTCATTGCAGAAAACCCAGAGTGTTGTATGATCTTTGCCAATACAAAAGACCAAGTGGATGAAATTGAAGACTACTTAAAAGACCAAGATATGTCTATTCTCAAAATCCATGGAGGCATGGAGCAAAGAGACCGTTTTGCAGCAATGGAAGACTTTAGACGTGGGAAATTCAGATATTTAGTGGCAACAGACGTGGCAGCCCGTGGTATTGACATTGACCATATTACTCATGTCATCAACTTTGATGTGCCAGAAGATAAGGAAAGTTATGTGCACCGTATTGGACGAACAGGTAGAGGTGGGCGTACAGGCAAATCTATTACCCTTGCAACAAGTCGTGATGGACGCTTCTTAAACGCTATTTATACGTATACAGGATTTGAAGTACCTGTTAGTGAAGCACCTACACGAGAAGTGGTAAAAGCATCACGTGAAGCCTTTGAAGCTAAGCATACGGAGTCCTTGAAACTTGAACCAAGTAAAGGGGAAAAACTTGCAAAAGACATCTTAAAACTTCATATCAATGCAGGTAAGAAAACAAAAATGCGCCCAGTAGATATTGTAGGGACACTTTGTAACTTACCAGGAATGAGTGCAGATGATGTAGGTATTATTAATGTCCAAGATGTATCTACCTATGTAGAAGTTCTAAATGGCAAAGGCGAGCAAGTCTTAAAAGTGCTTCAAACCACGCCAATTAAAGGAAGACTACGAAAAGTAAGCCGAGCGGATTACTAAAAACCCAAATAAAACAAAACAAGCCAACCTAAGACTGCCCTCCCTCTTCAATATAGGCGGTCTTAAGTTGGCTTGTTTTGTTGTGTGGCAAAAAATTCATTGACTAAAGGAGAAAGCATCCATTCGATTGTATACAAGGCTTAACGGTAGGGATTGGGTAAGGCTCTAAGAGAGAGCGGGCATCGATGAGGTTCCGTAGGTGAAAGCGCTATTGCCATAGTTATCACTGCAGGTAGTCATGTCTGTTAGCTGTAGCTAAGAGGCCTGAATCGCACCTTTATAGGTTAAAACTTTGTATTCAATTGAATGTGGCTTATAAAAGATGTCAATGAAAAGATAGTATACTGGTTGCCTTTGGTTGCCACCACCAAAGGCACTAGTTCCCAAGTATAAGTTTGTCCACTTCCAGAAGAGGGAGGGAATGAAAGCGTTCAAACTTATACTTAGTGGTACAATGCAAGATACCTACCTAGAATGAGTATGTTGCGCTGTACTTTTATATTAGAGGTACTCAGAAAACGTGTAACAGTGAAACTTGATAACCTAGTTATACACCCAGTAGGATATAAAAGACAACTGGCATTATAGATAAAAAAAGAACAAGAAATATAAGCAAAAACACGACAAACTTTAAGGTATTTTTCCCCTAAATCATAAAAGTGGATTTCTACACCCCCTAGAAATGCACTTTTTGAACCTGACATTTGCACAAAAAGATAGAATAAAAGTATAAAAGTTACACAATGAAGAGAGGAAAATGAGGCGAAGATAGAAGGGGTTAAAGTATTACTTTAAGGTATTAAAATGAAAAAAGTTTGGTAAAACACAGGATAGAGGGAGTTAATAAAGTAGTGTATACTAATAGAAAGAATGTTTGTAATAATAAATGAAGTGATAACCAAGTTCATCAGCAAAAGAAATTATAGGCAAGATTATATATGAAAGCAAGATATATAAAAGAAAAGGAGAATTATGGAGAATCAATTTTTGACTAATTACACAGAAACATCTTTTTTAGATAAGATTAAAGATAACTTACGACATTGTAAGGCTTTTTATTTTTCAGTAAGTTTTATCAAAAAGGCAGGAATGGTTTTGTTGTATAAGGATATTGAGGCTGCTATTGAACGTGGGGTGAGAGGGCGAATTATTACTTCTACGTATCAAAATTTTACGGATATTGAATCTCTTAAAAGTTTTTATGCTCTTATGGGAAAATATGCTAACTTTGAATGTCACTTGGATTATGAGTGTTTTCAGGACAAGCAGTATACAACATTAGGATATCATTCAAAAGGGTATTTGTTTGAATTTGAGGATAGATATGACCTTATTGTAGGTTCATCCAATATTACGAGATATGCCCTTTTGAAGAATATTGAGTGGGATGTACTTATAAGTAATACATCAGCTGGAGGGGCATATGGCGATGCGTGTCTGGAGTTTAAAGGATTGTGGGCTCGGACCAAATCATTAGATTGGGAAATCATTAATCAATACGCTAATAAATTACATTATGCCATTGAGCGTTGGGATATGGATTATGATCTAAGTGTAAGAAATGTAAAGCCTAATTTTATGCAACGTAAAGCGCTTAAGGAGTTAAATAGATATAGGGCTGTTGGTTTGTCCAAGGCGCTTGTAGTATCGGCAGCAGGGAGTGGAAAAACTTATTTAGCTGCTTTTGATGCTGCGAATTTTAATCCTAAACGATTGCTGTATATAGTGCATGAAGGCTCTATTTTAAATAAGGCTTTAGAAACTTTTCAAGAGGTGTTTGGAAGTAGTGTGACCTATGGTGTATTTAGTGGTATAAGTAAGGAAATAGACAGTGATTTTATTTTTGCTACGAATATCACTATGAGCAAATCACTAGAGTTTTTTGCAAAAGGAGAATTTGATTATATTATTATTGATGAGTGTCACCATGCAACAGCGGAAACTTATAAAAAAATTATAGGCTATTTTGAATCTGAATTTTTACTTGGGCTTACGGCAACACCTGAGCGTATGGATAACCAAGATGTATTTGAAATGTTTGAGAGTAATGTGCCCTATGAATTACGTCTGAGAGAGGCCATTATAAATGAACTAGTTGTACCATTTAAGTATTATGGTATTAGAGATACATTGGTTGAATATGGACTAAGTAAAAATGAAGAGAGAAAGATGATTGCTCAGTTAGCCGA
>NZ_JAVVQU010000040.1:0-26388 GCF_036655075.1 Niameybacter sp.
TATTTTCATATATAAACAGAACAGCCCCTAGTCTATTTGACAGAGGGGCTGTTCTGTTTATATATCACTAGTTTGTGCATTAACCACCTAAGGTGATATCTTGGTTATTATACCAATTTAAAGCAGCTAAGAAATGATCCTCGTTAAAGTCGGGCCACATATCGTCTAATGCAAAAATATCTGCATAAACAGATTGGACCGGTAAGAGTCCGGAAAGACGTTGACGACCGCCAAGACGAATAACCAAGTCTATACGAGAAATGTCTCTAGAATGCAAGGAATCGTAAATGCTTTTACGATTCTTACTGTCTGTATGCATATCTCCAAGATCCCATTCCCAACCGTAGTTAACAAGAAAGTTAACTTTGATTTCGCCACTGTCTGGATTGGTACGGGTTGTATAAGGAAGAAGCTCTTTGGGGAAGCAATCGGACTCGGTATTCCCTACAACAAGTAGGGATACATTTTCATTCTCGATCAGTTTTACGGCATCAACACAAGCTTTAGAGAAAGCCTCCACTTGAGTTTTGGGACGCTTGCAGTTATCTGTTGTAAAACCGTAGTAAGTAACTTCTTCTACTCCGTATTTACGACAAAGTTTCAGAAAGAGTAGTCCAGGGTCTAACCCGTGGTTGTATCCCTCATGTTTATCTAGACCAGCAGACTTAGCCCAACGTCTGTTGCCATCAGGTATAACAGCAATATGTTTTGGAATGCGCATAGGCATACACCTCCTTTATCTTATACAGTTTTAACGAGAATAGAAAAAATATACATGTGTTAGATTACTCTTTTTCTTTTGCTACATTCTTTTCTTTAACACGGCGAGAAGAAATAAGTTTCTTACAGTTGTTACAGAAATAGTTACTTGCACCACAAGCATTGATTTCTTCAACTTCTTGTTGATTACAATCTGGACAAATAAGTTTTTCTTTCATAAGCGAAAGCCTCCTCTTTTTTAGCTATTGTATAAAATAGTAGTTACTAAAATAGCTTGATTAGCTAAATGATATAACATAGAAGTTGTAGGCGCAATGTGTATATCTGAAATGTTTTCTTAAAAGTATATAATGTTAAGACTAAAAAAAGTACAGGTCCTACACTTGCAATTTATTTTAGAGAGGGGTATAATAAGCTCATAAAATTAAATAAAAAAGCTAACTTAATTCTTCAGGGCAGGGTGAAATTCCCGACCGGCGGTATAGTCCGCGACTACATTCTTCGGAATGTATTGATTTGGTGAGATTCCAAAACCGACAGTAAAGTCTGGATGGTAGAAGAGTTGCATGTGAAGCATATATTATAGAGAGTAATCTTTTGTATAGAGTGAGAGGCATATAGGTATACATACATTAAGTATATAGATATGCGTACACCACTACATAGAAATATTTCATAAAGTATGCAATGATTATACAAAAAACGGCAACCCTAAGAATAAAATTGGGTTGCTTTTTTAGTATCTCAAGGAGGATGCTTTATGCAAAACAGTAACAAATTATTATCTACACAAAACATTATTAAAATGGCCTTTTTAAGTGCCATTGCTGCTATTTTAATGCAGTGGGGGATTAAGCTACCAGCTATTTTCCCAAGCTTTTTAGAAATTGATTTCAGTGAGGTGCCAGCACTTGTAGCTATTCTTACAATCAATCCATGGGCTGGTATTGTAGTTGTTGTCATCAAAAACCTTTTAAAAGGTTTATTGTTTGGATCAAGTACAGGATATGTTGGCGAACTTGCGAACATGCTTATCTCTATTGGATATGTACTGCCACTTACATTAGTTGTAAGAAAAAGCAAAGAGATGAGACATATTACAAAAGGTATTATTGGAGGGATTTTTGGAATTATGATAACAGGGGCAATAGTAAACTACTTCATTACTATTCCACTTTATGCACAAGTATTTATGCCAATGGAAACAATCATTGAAATTGGTCATGCTATTATTCCAGCAGTTACTGACAAATTTACACTCGTTATGCTTTCTATCACACCATTTAACCTTGTAAAAGGAACTTTAGTAGCGGTAGCCAGTGTTGCTTTTATCAAAGCACTTCAACCGGCACTAAAATATTTAATGCCTAAAAAGGCTGCATAATGAAATGAATATATAGAGAAGAAAAGACCACTTAGCTCTTAGGAGTTAAGTGGTCTTTTCTGTGAGGTTAAGGGAGAGGAACATAAGTGAAAGCAAAAATAGATTGTTGTTGATTGTACATTTAGTATATGTCGTAGCCTCAAAAATATGCATAAAATAAAGGTGAATAAGTTATACTTTGAATACATAAAAGCTTGGAAAGAGTTGAAACTTATAGCGAACAGTATTACAATAATGCTTAATGACAAAAAGAAAGGAACCCCCTATGGAATGGATTAGTTTATCAGAAAAAGAAACTTTTAATAGAGGTTATGAAATAGGAAAAAGTGCAAAGCGTGGGGACATTTATTGCCTACTTGGAGACTTAGGTGTAGGTAAAACTGTTTTCTCAAAAGGTTTTGCAAAAGGGCTTGGCATTACAGAACATATTACAAGTCCAACCTTTACAATTGTACAAGAGTATGAAAATGACATGCCACTTTATCATTTTGATATGTATCGTATTGAAGACCCAGAAGAGTTGGAGTTTATTGGATATGAGGATTATTTCTTTGGAGAAGGTGTATGCTTAGTAGAATGGGCAAATAATGTTCCAGATGCTATTCCAACGTCAGCTAAATGGATTACAATAGAAAAAGATTTAGAGCAAGGTTTTGACTATAGAAAAATTACAATGGAGTAGGTGAATAGATGAATATAATAGCAATAGATGCTTCAGGATTATCAGGAAGTGTAGCTTATATTAGTGATTATAAATTAGTAGGAGAATACTACATTTGTCACAAGCTGACTCACTCACAAACGATCATGCCAATGCTTGAACATCTTAAAAATATGATTGGATTAGATTTAGAAACAGTAGATGCGATTGCTGTTACAAGTGGACCAGGTTCCTTTACAGGCATTCGTATTGGTGTAGCTACTGCCAAAGCTATGGCACTGGCTATTGGTGTACCTATTATTGGAATTCCAACATTAGATGTAATGGCACACAATATTCCATTTGCAGAGCAAATCATTTGTCCAATTATGGATGCTAGAAGAAATCAAGTGTATACAGCTATTTACAAATGGCAAGCAGGTAAACTTCAAAGAGAAGGTGACTACTTAGCTATAGAAATTGATGAACTTCTTGAAAGATTAGAAGGTAGAAAAACTATTTTTCTAGGTGATGGAGTAGATGTCTTACAAGGTAAGATTACGCAAGTAATGGGGGAAGCTGCCCTATTTGCACCAAGTTTTGTACACATGCAAAGAGCAAGCGTACTTGCACAACTTGCTTGTGAGGCTTTTGAAAAAGGTGAAATAGTAGATGCAGATGCATTTGTACCTATGTATCTAAGAAAGAGTCAGGCGGAAAGAGAACTTGAGGAGAGAGAAAATAGTGGTCATTAGAAAGGCAACTCTAGGGGATGTACAATCTATTTACGAGATAGAAGTAGACTCTTTTAGTGTGCCTTGGTCACTTGAATCTATTGCTAAAGAGCTAGAAAGTTCAGTGGCGTATTATCTCATTGCGGAAGAAGAGGGACAAGTCCTAGGCTATGCAGGGCTATGGAACGTAGTTGGTGAAGGGCAAATTACTAATATTGCTGTTCGCCCAAGTGGAAGACGAAAAGGCATTGGCAAACAACTTATAGAAGGGCTTATGAGCTACGGGCAAGATAGAGCCTTAGAGGTCCTTATTTTAGAAGTACGTGCAAGTAATGAGCCTGCAATCAACCTCTATACAGGAGCAGGCTTCACAGAAGTTGGGAAGAGAAAAAATTACTATACCAAGCCAACAGAAGATGCTTTATTAATGGCATATGCTTTTATATGATAAAACACCCGTAAGGTTAAGAAGTAAAATTTCTTATAACTTACGGGTGTTTTGTATTAAGTGCTACTCATCAAATAGTCCTTCTAACCCTCCGAAAAGGTTGTCACTTGTTCCTGCCTGAATCTGAAACTCATAAGGCTTAATGGTATGACTTGTTAAAAGTTCATCTAAGGAAGTGAAAGTTGCACTGCTATATTTATCAATAAAGTTTTCCATACAATTTTCATCATCTAAAGCTTCTATCTCAGAGCATATCTCGGCAAGAGAAACAGGCTCTTGTAGAACTTCTTTTTGGATAGTAGCAAGAGTACAGCTTAGAGATTCTTGACTACCAATGAGTTTTTCAAGACTGAGTTCAGCTAAGGGTGCATCTAAAATAGTTTGTAACTGACACATTGGTTTTACTTTCTTTTTCATAGTAGGATTCCTTCTTAGTCAATAAGTTAGTCCTATTTATGATAGCGTAAAACAAGATATTGTACAATACTCAACTATTTTGTTTGGATTCATAATTATGGTAAAGCAAGAGTGCAACAATAGCAAAAATAACTGGACCACCACCTGCAAAGAGTGTGTCTATCCAATAGCCTTTAGCAAGACCTGGTTCAATAATAGAAAAGATATTCGCAAATCCAATAGTAATGGTTACAATAATAGAAGCAACAAGGGATACACCATAACTTTTATAAATGGCAAAGGGTTTGACAATATGCTCTTTTTTCTTAAAGAAAGGAAAGGCAATAGCGAGGAACATATAAGGAATAGTCATGGCTACGTTGGTCATTGTAACAAGCTTGTTGAAAAGTGCTGAGGCATTATCTCCACCAAAAGAAACGACCAAAATGAGTATGATTACAAGTGTTGCTTGGAACCTCATAGCGTAGGCTGGCATATTATTTTTAGTTTCGGTAAAACGTTTTGGCCAAATGCCAGCAGGTGTTCCTTCAATAAGTTGTTTAAGTGGTGAGTAAATCAAAGTGAAGAAAGCACCTGTCAAGGCTAGGAACATGGAGAGTCCTACAAGGCGTGCCACCCACATACCTATTGCTAAGCTTGTAGCTTCTGCTAAGCCGAAGCCTATGGCAAGAGTATATCCTAAGTTTTGCATCACAATATAAGTAACATTGGCGGTATTAACGGCAGGAAGAGAAAGTATGGCTTCCCAGTTAATGAAGATACCCATAAGGAAAATGCCTAAAGAATAGCCAACAGAAATAACAATGGCAGAAATGGTAACACCTACAGGAAAAGTCTTTTCTGCATTTTTAGTCTGGTCTACAAGCCCACCAACAGCCTCAATACCTCCATAGGCAAAGATTGCGTAAGTTAAAAATGAAATAATAGAAAGTGGAGATTGATAAGCTGGATTGGGTGAAACGGCAAAAGTACGAAGACCGTCATTAATAGGCTGAGCAAATTGTCCTCCATGTAGAGCAAGTACAATCAATCCACCTACTAGGAGCACTACGTTTAAGAGCATAATAGCAAGTCCACCTACAGAGGTGATTTGTTTAATCTTATCTAACCCCTTTGTAGAAACAAAGGTAACGAGTAAGACCCAGAGCGCAGCAAGTATACCGAGCCACTTGGTAGGACTCATTCCAAAGTAGGTCATAGTTTGAGTAAGGTCACGACCAAATATTGCATTAGAAAGCGGTACCCATATGGTTGTAGAAACATTAACTTGCCATACGAGATAAGAAGCATACCACATGAAAGTACCTATAAAAGCATATTTAGGACCTACAGAACTTGCCATCCAAGAATAGATACCGCCTTTTTCGTGTTTGTAGGCAGCACCATATTCAGCCATCATAAAGGCATAAGGTAGGAAGAACAGCAAGGCACCTACTAAATACCATGGAATAGCACCATAGCCCATCAAGAAGAAAGCTCTTGGCATATTGGCAAATCCATATACAGATGTGAAAATCATAAGTACAAGTGAAAATAAAGTTAGTTGTTTTGTTGAGTCCTGAGACATAAATGTCCTCCTTTTTTACGTTGTTCAATTAGTAATTAGAATGCACAAAAATGTAAAAATCATGCTTCAACATAAAAAAAATTCAATTAAATATAAGAGGTGGCCTAAGCTTAATTTGATAAAAACAATAGTTTGTGTATATAATAGAAGATACAGCATGAATAGATGGAGGAAAGTATGGAACAAATAGAGAAACAACCTCTTAATACTAAAAAAGCAGTTTTAGAGGCTATAGAAGATGCAAGAAAACAAGCTAAAGAAGGATTACTAGTTGAACAGGTAGAACAACTTTATAAAGAAATTTATGATGCCATTGAAGCAATGAGCGTAAATGTGAAGTCTAATACAATTGTGTTCTTAAAAACAGAGCTTAATAAAACGCTTATTAAATACCGCCCAGCGGAAATTACTCAAAAAGTAGATTATTTCATGGAGTTTTTCAAACAAGCTTATCCAGAAGGAAAACGTCGTAAGGATTTTACTTATACTTTAGTAGATCCAGATAAGATTACAGCGGATCAAATTGTTGAAACATTAAAATTTGTTAATGCTCATTGTAAAGCAAATAAAATGACTAAAGAAGAAAAACAGGCTATTCTTCCAATGATTGAAAGAGTAGCCAAGACAGATAGTTTAAGACATATTAACCAAGTACGTAGTATGGAATACTTAAGAAAAGCAATGCACGTACGTATTGAAAAAACACCTAAAGGGCATAGACTTACCAACGCTTAAGCGTCAAATCTATCCGGTCTAAATAAGTCCATAGCAGGCAATGGATGACCTTTATAAAGTGAAGGTAGCATAAGCCCTGCTAAAATTGCAAACAATATACCATTGGCCCCATACCCTAGACTATAATACAGTCTGTCGTGGTTGGGGTCTTTTCCTATAAAACCTATATTGTCAGGTGTAGAGGCAAAGGCACCACAGTATCTATATTCCACTTCTATATCAGGAATATGAGGAAACATATTTTTAAGTCGCTGTTCTAAAATGGCATATTTCTCTTTAGCAACGTCTTCGTTAAAGATTCCAGGTACAAAGCTAATATCTTCACCACTTATAATTAAACGGTGATCAGGCGTTGTACGTAAAAAGGTAAGGGTCAAGTTCAGCCCCGCCATTTATCCCATAGACACCAGCTTTTAAATCAAAGCTAAAAGGATTTGATTCCTTATCGATGTAGTCTACTTTAAAGCCATATTGCTTACGAAGTTCATATTCAGTATGGAGTTCACCTACTTCTAGATTTTTAGCAGCATAAAGTAGGGTGTCACGTACCTGATAGTGGCAGTGGTTGCCATAAGTATTAATGAATTCATCAATTTCATCTAAAGCAAGTTGTCCAAGTTGATAGGAACGCACAGCATTTTCTAATGAGGTAGATTGTTCTAGAGCTTTTAAGTTGCTATCTAATTCATATTGTAATAAGGAAGTTGTAATACTTGTACTTCCCATAGCCATACGGTGCTTTTCAAGTTGTATGGTAGGAATATGACGATTGGTAAAGTAGTAACCTAAAATACTTCCAGTCACCCCACCTCCTATAATAAGTACTTCAGTTTCTAAATCTTCGGTTAAATAAGGATACTGTTTAGGGATTGAATTAAGGCCGCTAAATAGTGCTTGACCCTGTACATAGTTAAGTGACATAGTAGTTAACTCCTTGTAAAAAGTGTAAAAAACATTGACCTTAACATGTAGGATGTGTAGAATAGCATTAAATCATACAGGGATACAGTAAGGAGTTGGAAACATGAATATATATGAATCAGCAAGTAAGGCTCGTGAAGCCTCAATTCTATTACAAGCTACAGAAGGTGATGCAAAAAGAAAAGCATTAGTCGCTATTTGTGAGGCACTAAAAGTGAATAAGGAAGCTATCTTTGCAGCTAATCAAAAGGATTTAGAGGTAAGCGAGGCACAAAATGTAGCGATGCCAGTACTTAAACGTCTACGGTTTGATGAAAGTAAGTTACAAGATGTGCTAGATGGCATAGAAAGCTTAGTGCAGATGGAAGAGCCAGTTGGCAAAGTGCAGATGCAAACAGAGCTTGACGAGGGGCTAATCTTAACACGTATTTCTTGTCCAATTGGCGTAATCGGTGTAATTTTTGAATCTAGACCGGATGCACTTGTACAAATTTCAAGCTTATGCTTAAAAAGTGGAAATAGCGTACTTTTAAAAGGTGGTAGTGAAGCTAAAGAGACAAATAAAATCTTATTTGAGATTATTAAAGAAGCTTCACAAGCAGCAGGAATGCCACAAGGGTGGATTACTTTGATGGAAACACGTGAAGAAGTAAGTGAAATCCTTAAGATGAATCAATACATTGATTTACTTATTCCACGTGGATCTAATGAGTTTGTACAATACATTATGAAAAACTCAGACATCCCTGTGATGGGGCATGCAGATGGGATTTGTCATACCTATGTAGACGTGGCAGCGGACTTAGATTTAGCGGTTAAAGTAGTAACAGATTCTAAAACCCAATATGTATCTGTATGTAATGCCTTAGAGACATTACTGGTACATGAAGCAGTAGCCAGAGACTTTTTACCTAGCCTCAAGGCTTCTCTTGAAGCAAGAGGTGCTACTATTAAAGGGTGTGAAAAAACAAGGGCTATTATTGAGTGTGTAGAAGCTACTGATGAAGATTGGCAAACAGAATATTTAGACTATATTTTATCTATTAAAGTGGTGAGTAGCTTAGAAGAAGCAATCACTCACATTAATACTTTTGGTTCAGGGCATACAGATTGTATTGTGTCAACAGATGAAAGTGCAGTGCAAAAGTTTATGATGCTAGTAGATTCAGGAAATGTGTTCTGTAATGTATCTACACGTTTTAGTGATGGGTTCCGCTATGGATTTGGAGCAGAAGTAGGCGTAAGTACTTCTAAGATTCATGCAAGAGGTCCAGTTGGAATTGAAGGACTACTTATTTATAAATACAAACTTACAGGACATGGTCACATTGTAGGAGACTATGCATCTGGTATGAAGAAGTTTACACATAAGAAATTAGTTTAAGTTCATTAATCATAAAGCACTTATGAAAATGAATAAGTAGATTAATCTATATAAAAAGGGTTATAAAACAAGAGAAATCTTAGTTTTATAACCCTTTTACTTATTTAGAATAATACGCATGAATAGTATGACATCAATTTTATGTATGCTATAAACTTTATTTACACCATAAGATTTCACAAGCTTGTTCTTGTGAAGCCTTCAAGATAGTAGGAGAAGGCGATGCAGTGGTCAGGAGATAATCAACTTGTGCGTAAGAAGCCAAGTTGAATTTATAATTGGTTTCAAACTTTGTATGGTCACAGAGCATGAGAGAAAGCTTGGTCTGTTCTAACATTTGTTTTTTGACAAAGGCTTGCTGCATACTTGGTTCATAAAAGCCTTTTTCATCTACACCTGCACAAGAAAGAATGGCAAGGTCAAGATTAAACTGCTTAATATATTCTAGGGAGGATTCTCCTACGATGCCACTAGAACTTTCTCTTACATAGCCACCAGCCATAAAGACTTCACAAGAGGTATGTTCAATGAGACTGTGAGCAATCTCTATACCATTGGTGACAATTGTAATGTTTTTATAAGATGCAAGGAGTGGACAAAGCTGTAATACAGTAGAACTGGAGTCTAGAAAAATAGAGAGGCCATCCGTTAAAAAGTCAGTGGCTAGTTGGGCTAAAGATTGTTTCAAAAGTATGTTTTCTTGATTACGCAGTTTGAAATGTTTTTCTTTAGCTGTCGTAATGAGTAAATGTACATGTCTTTTTTCACGCTTAACGAGCCCCATGTTTTCTAGGAGGATAAGATCGCGGCGTATAGTTGAAGGACTGTAGGATAATGTATCAGCAAGTAGGTTGGTAGCCATACTTTTTTTTAGCTTTAATAACGTTAGAAGTTGTTCTTGTCTAGTATTAAGCATATAAGTACTCCCTAAGATTCATAAAAGATGAATTATTTTTCATTATTTTAAAGGTTTTGATGAAAAAAATCAATATAAGCTCCAAAGCTTTTATTTTTATAAGAAAGCTTTACAATAACCATGAAGGAGCGTGAGACTTGTGCAACAAAATCTAGCTAAAAAACTTTTTAGAGTAAGTTGGATTGTGTATTTTGTTTCGTATATAGGACGATTGAATTATGCGGCTTCTATGATAGAAATTGGACAAAGTGAGGGCTACACAACAATTCAGATAGGTACTATAGTCACAGCATTATTTATAAGTTATGGAATAGGACAATTAATTAGTGGATTAATAGGAGACCATTGTTCACCTAGAAAATTAGTGCTGACAGGGCTCATTGGATGTGGATTGTGTAATTTAGCAATGTATGGTTCAAATAGCTATTGGCAGCTCGTACTTATTTGGTCTATTAATGGGTTATGCCTAGCTTTTGTTTGGCCACCTATTGTTAAGCTGTATACACAGTATATGACACCGGAGTACTTACATAAAAGTTGTTTTAACATCCAAACATCAGTAGCTATGGGAACATGCTTTACTTATATCCTCTGTTCAGGATTATTAAGAGTGGCAAATTGGCGTACCATTTTCCTTATGTCGGCTATATTATTATTTGGAGTAGCACTTTTGTGGCAACTTGTGATTAAAAAGCTTGAAAGAGACAACCAAAAGGTTTGTGTGTCACAAGAAGGTGCAAAGCATGTCACTGAGTCTAAGCAAAGCGCATGTGCAAATGAGGCAACAGAAATCATTTTTAGCAAAGTAATCCTGCAATCAGGGCTCATAATTATTTTTATAGCGATTTTAATTATGGGATTCTTAAAAGATGGCATTATGACATGGGTACCACAGTATATAACCGATACATTTGGCACACATGCCTATTTTTCAGTATTTTTAACCGCACTCTTACCACTTGTTAATTTATCAGGTATTTATCTTATTAAATATATTCATAGTAAAAATGCAGGAGATGATTTAAAGACAACAGCAGTTTTTTATGGCGTAAGCCTAATCAGTTTAAGTTTGTTAGTACTATTTGGGACAACTAATATATATATCAGTGTCTTATTATTTGCAATCGTAACATCTTGTATGTTAGGGATCAATACAATTCTAGTCAGTGTACTACCAACCTATTTTGCCAAATACAACAAAACAGCCCTGGTAGCAGGGTTAACGAACTGTGTGACTTATTTAGGGAGTGGGTTGTGTGGGTATGGCTTAGGTGTGCTTGTAGAAGGGTATGGATGGCAAGTAACAAGTATGATACTAGTAGGTATTTGTTTATTAGGTATATTAAGTTGCTTAGGTGCAAGACCAATGTGGAAAAAATTCAAAAATTAATTATTAGCCTATTAAAAGGAGAAAGTATATGGAACTAAAATATTTAGGTACAGCAGCTTATGAAGGATTTCCAGGACTTTTTTGTGAGTGTGAAGCTTGCAAAATGGCAGAAAGCAAAGGTGGGAAAAATATTCGTACAAGAACGAGTATGCTCATCAATAAAGATACATTGATTGATTTTTCTCCAGATGCTTACTTACATAAGTTAAAGTACAACTTAAATCTAGCTAAAGTGAGACATTTTGTGATTACCCATTCTCATTCAGACCATTTCAACCCTCTTGACCTTATGGCAAGGTGTGAAGGGAACTATGCACATTTTGATGCAGAGAATAAGGGGTCGGTTGTAGGAGTATATGGAAATGATAAAGTGAAGGCATGCTTAGACCAAGCAATCCAAATCGAATTTGGTGGCAATCAAAGTTTTATTGGATACACACAAGTTGTACCTTTTACAACGTATGAAGTAGGTACACTTAAAGTCACACCACTTTTAGCACAACATCAAACAGATGAACAATCTTTGATTTATCTTATTGAGGAAGATGGGAAGACGCTTTTATATGGTAATGATACAGGTATATTCCCAGAAGAAACTTTTGAGTATTTAAAAACAGTAAAATTAGATGTAGTCAGCCTAGATTGTACACATGGTGCAAAACATAGAGGTGGATATGGGCATTTAGGGTTAGAAAGTTGTGTAGAAGTTAAAGAAAGATTATTAGAAATCGGTAGTGCAACAGAAAACACTACATTTATTTTAACCCACTTTTCACATAATGGTGGACTTTGCCACGAAGATTTAGAGAAGCAAGCCAAACCTTATCAGTTTGTTGTGTCTTATGATGGAATGGAATTAGCACTATAAAAATAAAAGCAGATGCGAAGGATGCATCTGCTTTTTTGTATGGTAATTTGCATATAATAATGATTAGAACTTGAATAATTTGGCAATAATACACAAATAAAATTTAGAATTGTGTAGAAAAACAATAATCGTCAGCTAAAAAATTCTATGCTATAATAAAAGAGAGAAAAAGGAGTGTCGTACAAGGTGAAAAAATATAAGATTAAACCTTATGGAAGCTATTATCAGTACAAACGTAAAAAGGCTATACTTAGAAATCTTATGACTGCTTTTATCTTATTAACAGGTGTCTTTGCTACGTTAATCATAACGAATAAATTGAAATTAGAAGATGTTGCAACACTTTTTAGTATGACAGAGCAGAATGTTAAACCAGTCGTAGAACCATTCTTTTTAGAACAGGCTGATATTAAATATGGGGTACATACGGCTAAGCCACCTATAAAAGGTGTTTATTTACCCGCGACTAAAATGACACAGCTTGATGAACTCATTAAACTTGCAAATGAAACAGAAGTAAATGGAATAGTTATTGATATTAAGACAGATTACGGTTATTTAACTTTTGAGACAGATAACCCAGCATTACAGTGTGCAGTTAAAGAAAACCCAGCAATTCCTAATATTAAAGAAGTCATGGACAAGCTTTATGCGGACAATATCTACCCAATTGCGCGTATTGTTGCTTTTAAAGATAATCTCTATTCAGAGGTCAATAAAGACCAAGCGGTTACAAATGCAGATGGAACAATCTTTGAAACAAGCAAAGGCGAAAGATGGCTTAATCCGTATGACAAAAGAAACTGGGAGTATCTCCTAGAAATCAGCAAAGAAGCAATAGAGTTAGGATTTAAAGAAATACAGTTTGACTACATTCGTTTCCATGAATCAATGGATGGAAAAGCATTGAATTTTCCAGAAGATAAGAGTAAGACAGAAATTATAACTGAATTTACTCAGTATATGACAGAATCATTACATTCTTATGGTGTAAACGTTTCAGCAGACGTATTTGGAACGATTATAACAAGTAAAATCGATGCAGAGATTGTTGGACAAGATTATAAAGAGCTTAGTAAACATCTTGATTATATTTGCCCTATGATTTATCCTTCACATTATGGTGTTGGATCATTTGGTATCGAACATCCAGACTTACAACCTTATGAGCTTATATTAGAGGTTATGCAATATTCTAATATGGCAATAAGTGATGTACCAAGAGAAGAACGTTCAGCGGAGGTAAGGCCTTGGCTCCAAGATTTTACTGCAAGTTGGCTAGGTACTTATCAAGAGTATGAAGATAAAGAAGTAAAAGAACAGATAGAAGCAACTTATGATGCATTGGGGAAAGAATGGCTTTTATGGAATGGGGCAGGTAGTTATCACGAAGATGCTTTAGAAAAAGAATAAAGGATGTGACGGGGGAATGGATGAAAAGAAAATTATCTTAATGTCCAAGTTAGCAATAGAAGAAAAATGTTCAATAGTTAAAGATAAAAGAATTACAAGTTATTTTTCAGAGGACTATATATATATAAATAACTTTAAAACTAGACTTATGGTCATGATTGTAACGGTGATGATTATATTTATATTCACTTTCTTTAAGATTCAAATAGGTGGCGAGCTACCAACTACAATAGAAGAAGTAGTCCTGGAATACATTTTGCCTTATGGAAGTGTATTGATAGGGACTTTGGTGGTCTATAGTGCGTTATCTAGTCAAGTCTATAGGAAACGTTATAATGCTGCACTTAATAGAATGAATAGTTACAAGCAGAATTTAAAAGCACTAGAAGCGTATGAAAGTAGCACACAAGAAGAGGGGGATAGAAAATGAAACCAAATGAAAGCCTTTTAATTTTTAGAGACCAAGCTATGCAGTTTTATAAAATGTATGAAAAGATTTTTTTAGCCATGGCGAAGTTTATGGGAACAATCTATATGTTGATAGAAATTAATAATACTATAGGCTATACCCCTGTACTTACAAGGTCTTATGTAATAGGAGCTTTAGCATGTGTGAGTGCTTTGCTACCCGTACAATTTATGATGATTATGGCGATGATTATCATCGTAACCCATCTTTTAAGTTTTAACTTATTGATAGGGATGGGTATGTTTATGATATGCCTATGTTTATATATATTTTTTATTAGACTTTACCCAAAAGAAAGTTTGATGATTGTAGTAACTATTTTAGCCTTCAAATTAAATTTACATTATGCAGTTGCTATTATAGGGGGCTTGTTTGGTGGATTTTCAGTTAGTGTTGGAATCTTAATAGGGATAGTCGCTGTATTTTCTATGCAAAGTATAGCACCTATTGTCCAAGCCACAGTTCAAGCCAAAGAACCTCTTAGTATGTTTGTAGGAAGTCTTAATGTCTTTATGGCACAAGTCGTTCAAAATCCTACAATGCTCGCGACGATGAGTGTATTGCTCATCGTATTTTGTGTAGTACTGGTCATACGTAAGCAGATGCTAGACTATGCACCTTATATTGCCATTATCATTGGAGGTGCTATGAATATACTGGGGTTTGTTATGGCAATTCTATTTTTAAAGTTACCTATCAATGTATTATTACTTGTTGTTATGTCTATAATAAGTGTATTCTTAGCAAGTATCATTCAGTTTATGTCTAAACCATTGGATTATTCAAGAAGTGAAACGGTGCAATTCGAAGATGAAGATAACTATTATTTTGTGAAGGTAGTACCGAAGGTGAAGGCTCAAAAAGAGTACAGTAAGGTAGAAAAAGTATATGCAGGACATCATAAAAGTGAAGCTATTGAAATTGAGGAGTAGAGGTTGGGACAAAATTAATCTGTAAAAACAGAATAATTTTGTTACCAACTTTTTTTCTAGTCTATAGGTTAAAATTATCATAAGTTCCAGATGTATTTTGAATATAATCATGATATAATAAATATAAAATAATTTAAAAGGGGTTGTAGTACTTGGACGTAATAGGAGAAGCACTAGATAAGATAGGGTATCTTAGCCTTCCTCGCATAGGAATAAGAGATATTATAGACATATTAGTAGTAACATTTTTTATATATAAAATTCTGATGTGGATTAAGGACACAAGAACTTGGGCACTTTTAAAAGGCGTTGTCATTATTATTGTAGTTGCTGTTGTAGCTTTTGTATTCCAACTGCATACTGTTTCTTGGCTTATTTCTAATGCGATTACATTAGGTGCTATTGCGGTACTAGTACTATTTCAACCTGAACTTAGAAGAGCTTTAGAGCAAATTGGTAGAGGAAACCTTCTAGGGTCTATTTTATCAACGGAAGAGGGAATGATAGAGGGTCTACTAGATGAGACTGTTGATGCTATTGTCAAAGCAAGTGTACAAATGGCAAAAGTAAAAACAGGCGCATTGATTGTTATTCAGCAAGAAACCAAATTAGGGGATGTAGAACGAACAGGTATTCCTATTGATGCCGTTGTCTCAAGTCAGTTGCTTATTAATATATTTGAGAAGAACACACCATTACATGATGGTGCAGTAATTATAACACATAATCGAGTCTCGGCAGCAACTTGTTTCTTACCACTAAGTGACAGCTTGGAAATTAGTAAAGAATTAGGAACAAGGCATAGGGCAGCGATTGGTGTGTCAGAAGTAACGGATGCACTTGTAGTTGTTGTGTCAGAAGAAACAGGGAATATCTCTTTTGTGAAAAATGGAAAGATTAGAAGAGGTCTCGATGGAGAAGCATTAAGACGTATTTTAAGCTCATCAAAGAAACGTAAAAAGCATGAAAGAAAAATGGTACTATGGAAAGGAAAACAAAAAAATGAATAGATTTTTATCCAATAACCTTCCTTGGAAAATAGTTTCTTTTTTACTTGCTACTTTACTATGGTTCTTTGTCATCAACTCCCAAAATCCTATTCTCACAAAAGAAGTCAAAGTACCACTGACTATAAGAGGGATTAATGAGCTAGAAGCCAAAGGTTATGTCTTACAAAATGAAGAAGAACTTAGAAATATGCAAGTACGAGTGCTTTTAAAAGGACCACGTCTGGATATGGAACGCCTTGCTAGTGACAATGTTCAAGTGGATGCAAGGCTAGACCTTACTCAATATGCCAATATGTTGACCAATGAAGATGCGGTCTCTATAGATAAAACAATAAAAATTCCAGTTATTATAAGTACAGATACAATTAAGGCAGAAGATATAAGACCGAAAGATATTAGTGTTATTTTTGAAAGAGAAAAGTCAACAACAAAAGAGATTGATTATAACATTACTAATGAAAGTAACAGCGAGTATGCTGCATTAGATCCTATTTTGAAGCCGAGTGAGGTAACAATTAGTGGACCAGAGAGTGCAGTAGAACGAGTAGAAACAGCTATGATTAATATTAATGTAGATAATTTCTCAGAAGATGTACTCAGTTATACTATACCTATTCTTTTACTAGATAAAGAGGGACAAGAGGTATCAGGCTTGAAGAAAGTACCGGAATATGTAGAGGTTACATTGCCTATAGGGAAGAAGAAAAAGGTAGAGCTTGTGCCACAATTTAAAGGTATGTTGCCAACAGGGTATATCCAGACTAACTTAATCGTAAATCCAAAAGAAATAACCATTGTAGGCAAACCTGATGTGGTGGATCAAATTACATCTATTAAGCTTGAGAAGATACCACTTGATAACATCATTCAAAGCAATACCTTTAGAACAGATTTTATATTACCAGAGGGTGTAGAGTATATTGATAATATAGAGTCTAAGGCGAATGTTACTTTAGAGATTCAAAAGGAAACGGATTATAGCTATAAGATTAACCCAGAGGAAATAGAATTAAAAATTACAGGGATACCAGCAGAGTATCAATATACTATATTAGATACATCTGTAGATGTCATCTTAGCAAGTACAGCTGAGAAGCTTCTAAGTTTTGACCTGAACGATTTAAAAGGAACAGTTGACTTTAATACAGTTAAGCCGTTTGTAGCAGGTGAGTATAAAATCCCTCTGCAACTTGTAGTGCCAGAGGGATTTAAGGTAGTGAATACGCCTATCTATTTGAACTTTAATGTAGAAAAAATAATAGAAGATATACCTCCACCAGAAGATGAACCTATAGACACACCTGTAGAGGAAGAAGTCGTAGTGCCTAGTGAGGGAGAATAAAGAAGGATGTCCCAACGAAGTTTGGGGCATCCTTTCTATTTAGACGTGCATTAAATCCTTGTAAGTATCGTACAATGATATTATAATCTTGAATTAAACAAAAGAATTATAAAAAGGACAAGAAAATCATAGTAAAAGCAATTAACCTTAACCAGAAAGTGAGATAAATATATGGGAAAATTATTTGGAACTGATGGTGTACGTGGTGTAGCAAATAAAGAATTAACAGGCCAGCTAGCTTTTCACTTAGGGCAAGCGGGGGCATATGTGCTTACAAAGGAAACAAAGACTCAACCTAAAATTTTAGTAGCACGTGATACCCGTATATCAGGCACAATGCTTGAATCGGCTTTGGTAGCTGGAATTTGTTCAGTAGGTGCAAAGGCTATTTGTGTAGGGGTTATTCCAACTCCAGCAGTTGCATACCTAACAAAAGAACTTGGTATGGATGCAGGCGTTATGATTTCAGCATCTCATAATCCACTTGAATTTAATGGAATTAAGTTCTTTAACTCAGAGGGATATAAGTTAAGAGATGAGCTAGAAGATGAGATCGAGAATCTTATTGTATCTAGACCAGAAAGTATTCCACTTCCAGAAGGTGAGGAAGTAGGTACATGGAAACATGATACAAGTGCAATAAATGCCTATATTGACTATGTATGTAATACCATTCCAGGAGATTTAAATGGCATTAAAGTACTCATTGACTGTGCTAATGGCGCAGCTTCAGAGGTAGCACCAATTGCACTTAAGCGTTTAGGTGCAGAGGTAGAAGTTATTCACAATAAGCCAAATGGTGTTAATATTAATAAATTATGCGGGTCTACTCATATGGATGACCTAAGTAGACAGGTAGTAGGACGTGGAGTAGAAGCGGGCATTGCTTTTGATGGAGATGCAGATAGATGCCTTGCAACAGATGAAAAAGGTGAAATGATTGATGGGGACCAAATTATGAGTATTGTTGGTCTAGATATGAAAAAGGATGGTCGTCTTAAGAAGGATACAATTGTTGCAACCGTTATGAGTAACTTAGGGTTTTCTGTTATGAGTCAAAAAGAAGGTATTAATTTGATTCATACAAGAGTAGGAGACCGTTATGTATTAGAAAATATGCTCAAACATGAGTATAACTTAGGAGGAGAGCAATCAGGCCACGTTATCTTTTTAGACTACAATACAACAGGTGATGGCCTTATTACTGCTATTCAACTTCTATATGTCATGAAAAAAACAGGTAAAACACTTTCAGCATTAAAAGGGATTATGCAAGTATATCCTCAAGTCTTAGTCAATGCTCATGTTAAAAATGAGCACAAACACGATTATCTGGAAGACCTTGAAATCCAAGATGCCATTACAACTCTTGAAAATCAATTTAAGGGAGAAGGGCGTGTGCTTATTCGTCCATCTGGTACAGAGCCACTTGTTCGTGTAATGATAGAGGGAAAAGATAAGGAAGTGATGCAACAAGAAGCAGAAAAATTAGCACGTTTGATAGAAGAACGATTAAATTAAGGTAGAGAAAGGCTTATTTTAGATAAGCCTTTTTATTTTTGTATATTTTTATGTAATTTATATTTATTATCTTCTATGTAATATGGTAATATTAAAGAATATTGTCGTATAAGTTGGTGGAAAAATGAAGAAAAAGATAATAAGTATGTTAGTTTTTGTAATATTAACGAGCGGGATAATAGGTTTAGCAAGAGAATACTATATAAAAGAGGTGATAATAGAAACAAAAACCACAGAATTAGAAGATCCTTTTTATACCAAGTACAAAATGAATGTACTGAAGGTGATTGAAGAGCATTTACTACATGAAGAGCTACTTTATATAGACGAAAATGTTAGGACTAATGTGCAAATACTTTATATGGAGTATTTATTAAAGAATAATCAAGAGGCTTTGTTTAAACAAACTTTAAAAAAATTAATAGAAGACTTTTTAACACAAGATAAGCTTTTATCTGTAGGCGGGTATATACAGCAAGATGATAGCCAAGTACAGCCTATTCCTAAGTGGTCTTTAGGAGACAACTTGAAAGTTTATAAGCTCATGATACGCGCATCAAAAATATGGCAAAATGAGTTGTATGAAACAGTGGCCAACCAATTATCTGATCAGATATATCGGTATAATGTAGTGAAAAATAAATTATATTCTTATCATGATCCAAGTATTGGAGAACGAGAAGGAGAAATTGCATTAGATGATTTTGATTTGAAGGCATTAGGGCTACTAGCCGAGCAAGATGTTAGGTGGAAGGGAACGTTTCAAAAGAGTAAGGAAATTGTAGAGAAGGGCTATATTGGGCATAACCTCCCACTTTACTATACCTATTATAACTATGAAGAGAAGACATATGGTCCACAAGAAAAGATAGATATATTACAGAGTCTACGTATAGTACAACACTTATCTGAAAGTGGTATTTGTAAGTCAGATACAATTAAATGGTTAAAAGAACAAATTAAAGCTGGTGGCGTTTATGAACAGTATGATGTAAAAACAGGAATAGTAACGAGTCATAAAGAGGCAGTAGCTATCTATGCTGTTATTAGTCAAATAGGTAAGAATATAGGTGATATTGAGCTCTATACACTAGCAATGGAAAAAATGCTTAATTTCCAAGTGAAAGACAAACAGCATCAATACTTTGGTGCATTTATGGAAAAAGATAAAGATAGACTTAATGATTATGACCTTGTACAAGCACTGCTTGCATTTTAATGGACACTCGGATAGAGAAATTAGACATGAAAAGAAAGCGACAGGGGAGCTATCGCTTTTTAAAATAGATATTTAGGGTTTTTAATATTTAAACAATTAATGTTGGGGTTTGAGATAATGTTCAATGGGGAGGAATCACAATTATCTCATTCCTAGTTTAAGCAAAATGAAAAGAACTTATGCAATAAAAAGAAAAAATGTTATATACTAAGACTATTAAACACAGGAAGGAAATGTTGATGTCAAAATACGATTTATATAACATTTTAAAAGAGGGTTTATTAAATCAACTCGAGTATGATTTTCAAGTTGATCCATATCAAGAAATTAATTATGGCATTCAGTTTGATGTAATAGATAGTGGGAAAAAATCTAAGGTCAGAATCTATGAAAGTAAGAAAAAAGGTATTACCCTAGATTTATCACAGGTAAAATATGAGGAATTAAAAGCAGTTATTTATAATATAAATAGTAGTGGGACAAGTCACAAGCAAGTCTCCTCAACAAATACAAAAACAAACATACCATCAAAAGGCTTTGTAAGTGACCAAATCAAAACACCTTTAATAGGTGTAGATGAATCAGGAAAAGGTGATTATTTTGGTCCACTAGTTGTAGCTGGCGTGTATGCAGATGAAAACCTCAAACAACAACTTATGTTACTAGGTGTAGCAGATAGTAAAGTATTAACAGATGTTAAGATTGCAAAGCTAGCAGAACAAATAAAAGTAATTTGTCAATATAAGATTCTTATATTTGATAATGAAAAATATAATATAGCCTATCATAAAATAGGTAACCTAAATTTACTTTTAGCTGCAGGACATGCAAAAGTAATAGATGAGCTTGTTCAAAAGACCGGTGCAGAGGTAGCACTTTCCGACCAATTTGGAGATGAAAAGTTGATTAAAGGGTGCCTAAGAGAGACGAGTAAACATATTATACTTGAGCAAAGACCAAGAGCTGAACAAAATGTAGTTGTAGCAGCAGCAAGTATACTTGCTCGTGATGCTTTTGTAAAAGAAATGGGGCACCTAGAAGAAAAGTATGGGCAAAGTTTCCCTAAGGGTGCGAGTAATCAAACGATAGAAGCGGGTAAAAAATTTGTGCGTCAGTATGGCAAAAATAGGTTAAATGAAGTAGGGAAACTCCATTTCAAAACAACAGACAATCTATAGTAAAGATAAGATAACGTAAAATTTACCTATATATTATTAGATATAGAAAGTATATAATAAAAGAAGATAAGAGATAATGCTTGAAATACAGGCCGCTTTTGCGGTGGGGGGTGCCTAAAATGCAAAAACAGATAAAGTGCAACTGTTGTGGAGCGCCTATTAAAAAAATAGATGGGCGTAACTACGAAGATTATCTACCAGTTGAAAAGACATGGGGGTATTTTTCTTCTAAAGACCTTACACATGATTCCTTTAAAATATGTGAATCATGTTACAATAAGTGGATTCAAACTTTTGCCATACCAATTAATGAGGCACCGGTCATTGAAATCTTTACAACTGAAGATGAATAAAGGAGGGTTGTGAAAACAACTCTCTTTTTTTTCGTGATTTTATTGTAAAGTTGTAACACTTAGAATAAAAGGATATAATACAATTATAAGTCTAGAAAGGAAGTATAACATGTTAGATATTTGTTTACTCGGAACAGGTGGAATGTTGCCGCTACCAGAACGTTTTTTAACGGCAATGATGGCACGATATAATGGAAGAAAGCTTTTGATAGATTGTGGTGAAGGCACACAAGTCACTATGAAAATGTTAGGTTGGGGTTATAAAACTTTAGATATTATATGTTTTACACATTACCATGGAGACCATGTTACAGGATTACCAGGACTACTTTTAACATTAGGGAATGCCGGTAGAGAAGAACCTTTAACAATTATTGGGCCTCCAGGGCTTAAGAGAATTGTAGATGGACTTACAGTAGTTTGTAGAGACATCACTTTCCCATTAAATTTAATAGAGTTACCTTATGAAAAGAGTGAGGTTGTTGTTGGAGAGTTCCATATCTCAGCATTACCTGTTCCTCATAAAGTACCATGTTTTGGATATGTCATAGAAAACAAAAGACAACCAAAGTTTGTAGTAGAAAAAGCACGAGAAAATGAAGTGCCACAAAAGCTTTGGAAAAAGCTTCAATTAGGTGAGTCTGTACAAGAACAAAATAAGCTGTATACCCCTGATATGGTATTAGGTGAAGATAGAAAAGGCATAAAAGTCGCTTATTGTACAGACTGTAGACCAACAGAGGATATGGCACACTTTGTAAAAGACTCAGATCTGTTTATCTGTGAAGGCATGTATATAGAAGATGAGATTGAACAAGTGAAAAAATATAAACATATGCTAAGTAGTGAAGCGGCACAAATAGCCAAAAAGGCAGCGGTCAAAGAACTTTGGCTTACTCACTTTAGCCCAGCAGTACCAAACTCCAAAATAGATGCAACAGCTATCTGTGAGATTTTCCCCAATACTATTGCAGGAACAGATAGGATGACAACAACTATAGGGTTTGACGACTAAGGTGTTATAAGAGGGACAAGCATGAGAAAAGCTCTAGCGGTTTTAATAATGATAAGTGTATGTAGTATATACTTTATAGCGATGAAGAACAGAGATTCTGTAACAGAGGTAAAAAGTATAGATATAGAAGAAACGATAGAGGGAGCAAGTACTGTAGCCATTGATGCGATTATTGAGGCCATTGAACGTCAATACCCCGAGACACCAAGGTTACTTATGGAAATGAATAATCAAATTATGGAAGTACAGTACAGTGATGATTGGGCCGTAGATAGTGAGGTTGAAAAACAAACACTTTATGCCCTTCGTCTGCTTTTTAGTGAGGAGTTATTGGCGTTAAATAAGTATGAGAAGCAGTTTGAACATTTGCGCGCTGAACTTATCAAAAATCATGCAGAATCTATATATTTAGAAGGTAGCCAGATAGAGAGTATTAACTTTTTGACACCTGATGATGCTTTTGTAGAAGTTTTATATAAAACGACTAAAGGTGCACAAAAAAGGCAATATACTCTAGTTAAAGAAGATGGCTTATGGAAAATATACAGTTGGAAAGATTTTGAGCTCATGAACGGAGACTCAAATTTGGAGGAATAGAAAATGAAAGAGACAAAAATACTTGCGATAGAAACATCTTGTGATGAAACAGCAGCAGCAATTGTTGTGAATGGTCGTGATGTACGTTCAAATGTGATCTCTACTCAAATAGACTTGCACACTAAGTTTGGTGGGGTTGTACCAGAGATAGCATCTCGTATGCACGTAGAGAAAATTAACATTGTTATACGTGAAGCATTAGAAAAGGCGAACATGACTTTAGATGATATTGATGCAATTGGTGTAACCTATGGACCAGGTTTAGTAGGTGCACTACTTGTAGGTGTAGTAGCAGCTAAAGCAATTGCTTTTAGCAAAAATATACCATTAGTAGGTGTACATCATATAGAAGGGCATATTGCAGCCAATTATATAGAAGATAAAACATTAGAACCACCATTTTTATGTTTAGTGGCATCAGGAGGGCATACTCATTTAGTGTATGTTCAAGACTATCATACTTATGAGATTATGGGGAAAACCAGAGATGATGCAGCAGGAGAAGCCTACGACAAAGTGGCTCGTGCAATAGGACTTCCCTATCCGGGGGGACCAAAGATAGACGCACTGAGTAAAGAAGGAAATCCCAAAGCCTTTGCATTCCCTAAGGCAATGATAAGTGATGGATATGATTTTAGCTTTAGTGGATTAAAGTCAGCAGTACTGAACTATGTCAATAGTGCGAAGATGAAAGGGGAGGAGCTCCCAGTCGCTGATATTGCAGCAAGTTTCCAACATACAGTCGTGGAAGTCCTTGTTACTAAGACAATAGCACTTGCAAAAGAAAAAGGTATTACAAAAATAGCATTAGCTGGTGGCGTTGCAGCTAATAGTGGGCTGCGTGCAGGGATGGAAGAAGCATGTAGAGCAAATGGATTTAGTTTTTCCTATCCAAGCCTTATCTTATGTACTGATAATGCAGCGATGATTGGCTCTGCTGCATACTTTGAATATTTAAGAGGTGCACGTGCGGATATGACATTAAATGCAGTGCCAAACTTGCCATTAGGTAAGAAACTATAATAAGAGGAGGGGAGTAAACGATGGAGAAAATAATTAAATTTCTAATTTCTGGAATTGTTGCGGGGATTGCATCTATAACAGTAGTAGATTTACAAGAAAAACAGCTTATTCCCCCTGACTTAGGTAGTAGACTGGAGGGCCCTTTAAAATTTGTGTATGAGTATAAAGAATTTATTGTATTTATAATTGTTTTTGGACTAATGTTTGTAAGTATAGGGGCACTTGTTGCAAAGAAAATTACACCTAAAATTGAAAATAAATTAGTAAAGGCATCGATGCAAGAGACCTTAATGTATATTATTGGCTTTGCTATAGGGCTAGGAATTGCTAATCTTGTAGGAAATCCTTTGCTTACGGGACAATCTGATATGATGAATATCCTGTGGGGCATACTTCTTTATTTAGGTCTAGGCTATATAGGTGTCTATATTGTACACCTTAAAAAAGAAGAGATTAAAGGCTGGTTTACAAAAAAAGATAACAATACATTATGGAGTGCTCCAAAGATACTAGATACAAGTGTTATTATTGATGGACGTATTTTGGATATTATTAAAACTCAATTTGTAGAAGGTAAGATTATCATTCCTACATTTGTATTAGATGAGTTACGTCATATTGCGGATTCATCTGATAAGTTGAAACGTAATCGTGGACGTAGAGGGTTAGATATATTAAATGAAATGAAAAATCTAAAACATCCACCTATAGAGGTTATGGATATAGATTTTCGTAATATTAAAGAAGTAGATGTAAAGCTCATCAAATTAGCAGAGCAAATACAAGGAACGGTTGTAACTAATGATTTTAATTTAAATAAGGTGGCACAACTACAAAAAGTAACAGTATTAAATATTAATGATTTAAGCAATGCTGTAAAGCCTGTAGTACTTCCAAATGAGGAAATGGTGGTTACGATTATAAAAGAAGGTAAAGAACAAGAACAAGGAATAGCTTACTTAAATGATGGCACTATGATTGTTGTGGAAAATGGTAGAAAAGCCGTAGGAGAGATGAAAACAGTACAAGTTACAAGTGTACTTCAAACTTCTGCTGGGCGTATGATCTTTGCTAAGATTATTAAATAAAGGGGTTAGACAAAATGAATAAAATTGCTGCAGTTATTGTGGCAGGTGGAAGCGGTTCACGTATGGGAACAAAAATAAAAAAACAGTATTTAAAGCTCAAAGGCAAAGAAATACTGGTTCATACGGTGGAACGCTTTTCCACTATGGCGCAGGTAGATGAAATTATAGTGGTAACCGGTCAAGAAGATATAGAGTACGTAACAGAACTTTTAAAAGAAACCTATCAGATAGAAAAAGTAAAATGTGTTCTTGCAGGAGGCAAAGAAAGGCAAGACTCTTGCTATAATGGCATTAAGGGTGTGAGCAAAGATATAGAGTATATTCTCATTCATGATGGGGCAAGGCCTCTTATTAGTGAACAAACTATAAGAAGCAGTATAGAAAAGGTAAAAGAGTATAAAGCATGTATTGTAGCAGTGCCTGTAAAAGATACTATTAAACAAGTTGATGAAACAGGTAAAGTGATTCATACACCTAAAAGAGAAACTTTGTGGTCTATACAGACACCACAAGTGTTTGAAAAGAATCTTATCATAGAGGCCTATGAGAAAGCGAAACAAAATCAAGTTATCGCCACAGATGATAGTATGATTGTTGAAGCATTCGGTGAAAACGTATATATCGTACAAGGGGAATATACGAATATAAAGATCACTACACCAGAGGACCTTTTACTAGCAGAAAGACTTATTTAAAGGCAGGTCATGCGTTGATATACTAACGAAATGAAGAAAATGAAAAAAGTTTGAAAAACATGTTGACGTATGACAAATGCTATGGTATATTAATTAAGCGCTAAGGGCGAGCAAGCACTTAAGGCAAAAGTTAAGGACTAAAAGCTTGAATGAAAAGTGAAAAAGTGCTTGACAAAAATATTAAGAGTTGATAAAATACTCTAGTGTCAAGTCGAAGGACATGTACACAAACAACATATTTGGAGAGGTGTCCGAGCGGTTTAAGGAGCTGGTCTTGAAAACCAGTGACTCCGAAAGGGGCCGTGGGTTCGAATCCCACCCTCTCCGTTAATCCATTAAAATGCAAGATCACTGAGGAGAAGTACCCAAGTGGTCGAAGGGGCTCCCCTGGAAAGGGAGTAGGTCGTTA
>NZ_JAVVQU010000041.1:0-23384 GCF_036655075.1 Niameybacter sp.
TTAATTAGTTAATAATAATAGTAAATATAAATAGACAATAAAAAAAGTAAAGGAGGATGTCCAATGAACATCCCCCTTTTATACTATTTGATGAACCAAAAGGTTATTATAAGACATAGTTAAAAACACACCAGTAGTGACAAGCACTTCCTAGTAGGACAAAGATATGGAATAACTCATGAAAACCAAATGTTTTTGATATGTTAGGCTTTTTAAGACCATAGATAATACCACCTATAGTATACATGATACCACCTAGAGCTAACCAAGTTGTACCGCCCACACTAAGGGCCTTAGTTAAAGGGTTAAGAGCTAGGAGTGCTACCCATCCCATTCCTATATAGAAACTAGTAGATACCCAACGAGGCATATTAATCCAAAGAACCTTAAGTGTAATGCCTATAATAGCAAGTGACCATACTAATGTGAGGATGGTTACTTGCCACACACCTGAAAGCGCAAGTAAACAAAAAGGTGTATAAGAACCTGCGATTAGAACAAAAATCATAGAATGATCAAGCTTTTTTAGTCTTAGTAGGACAGCTTCATTGGCCCTTACAGCATGATAAATACCACTAGCTGTATAGAGTGCGATAAGACTTAATCCAAAGATAATAATTGATACAATAGCTGAAGTGGTGAGAGAGGAGCCTTTTCCTCCATATATAAGTAAAAGTATAGTGCCAATAAACGATAGGCCTGCACCAATAAGGTGTGTATAGGCATTTATAGGTTCTCGAACAGAACTATTCATTAAAACATCTCCTAACTGTAACAAGTAGTTTTTGATACTACTTAGTAGTATAACTCAAATATATCATATCATGTATTAAATAGTCAATATAGTATTTAGAATAATTTGGCTTGATTTTATAAAAGTGATTAGGTATGATAAGGGTAGTAGAAATAAAGAGGGTGTATACATGGAGATAAAATGGTTAGAAGACCAAGTGGCGAGTCTGAGAATAGACGAACATATGGAATTAGAAGATATTCCAAACCTAGATTTATATATGGATCAATTAATTACCCTATTTGAGAATAAATTGAGTCATACAAAGCGCTATGAAAATGATAAATTACTTACAAAGACAATGATTAATAATTACACCAAAGATAAAGTGCTTATGCCTGCACATAAAAAGAAGTATACAAAGGACCATATTATTTTAATGCTACTACTTTATCAGTTTAAGAGTATTATTAGCATTGGTGATATAAAAGATGTATTTTCTGCTCTAAAAGAGGAAGAACATTTAGATAGTGAAAAACTTGTTAATTTATATCAGGCGTACTTAAATTGTAAAGATAAGGAAATGGATCATTTTAATATAGGAATAGAAAAAAGAGTAGAGGCAGTTAATGAGGAGTTAGAGAAGCTAGGAATAGAAGATGATAAAGTAGGGGCTGTGCTTTTAGCCTTTACTTTAGTAGAACAAGCTAGCTATCATAAACGATTAGCTGAATTGATTATTGATAAATGTATTAAAGAATAGTTAGACAATAAATTATTATAGAAAGAAGATACATAAAAAGGGTATCTTCTCTTTTTTTGTGAATTGATTATATATAATTTAATATATTTAAATATAACTATACTTAAATATATTATTGTTAATTTATTAATAATATCTGAAATTTGTATTGACAAACATTGTAACAAATTAGATAATTATACTTGGGAAACGATTTCTTTTTTGAAGATAATTCCTAACAGCGATGTATATTTTACTTATGTACAAATAAGGAGGATTTCACAATGGCAACAAAATCTAGATTTCCAAGAACTGAAATTGGTGCGAACAACCCTATCTTTAGCCAAATTCGTACAACAATCGAAACTGCATTTTATGGCAATAATGTAACACCTGTAACTTCATTAAAGGAAGCTTACAAACTTGCTGCAAATGCACCAGGTACAATCGTAACAGATATTCCTGTACATAGACCGGATTTACTTGGTTTAGATGATGATACAAAAATTCTTCTTTTCAATGATGGTGCAGTAAGTGGTCGCGCTGCAGCTGCACGTAAAATTATGGGTGAACCAGGTGTAAACAAAGCAGAATATGCACTTAAAATTAGCGAAGCAATTTATAAAGCGCGTACTAAAAAGTTATACCATGCACAAGCGGTTGTAGGCCTTGATACAGACTTTGCTGTAAAAGCTCATCTTTGCATCCCTGAAACACAAGAAAATATTATGTACTCATGGCTATTAAACTTCCAAGCAATTAATGAAGAAGTAGCTAAGATGTACGCAGAATCTAAAGAATATCCAGATGGAGATCTCTACATATTCTCAGATCCAGACTGGTCACATCCAGACCATCCAATGGGGCTTACATTCTTTGACCCAGAGCACAACTGTGCAGCTATATTAGGGATGAGATACTTTGGAGAACATAAAAAAGGTACATTAACACTTGCTTGGGCAATGGCTAACCGTCATGGCTATGCATCATGTCATGGTGGACAAAAACGTTATAATCTAGGTGAGGGTAAATCATTTGTTGCGGGTGTATTTGGTCTTTCAGGATCAGGAAAATCAACACTTACACATGCTCGTCACGGTGGTAAATATGATATCACAGTACTTCATGATGATGCTTTTGTTATCTCAACAGAAAATGGTTCATCAGTAGCACTTGAACCAGCATACTTTGATAAAACACAGGATTATCCACTTACATGTGAAGATAACAAATACCTTGTAACAATGCAAAACTGTGGTGCGACAGTAGATGAAGATGGTAAAATTGTACCAGTTACAGAAGATGTACGTAATGGTAATGGTCGTGCTGTTAAATCAATTCTTTGGTCACCTAATCGGGTTAATAAATTTGATGAACCAGTTAATGCAATCTTCTGGATTATGAAAGATCCTACAATTCCACCAATTGTTAAATTAGGTGGTGCAGAGCTTGCTTCTGTAATGGGTGCTACACTTGCTACAAAACGTTCAAGTGCAGAAAGACTTGCTCCTGGTGTAGATCCTAATGCATTAGTAGTTGAACCATATGCTAACCCATTCAGAACATATCCATTAGTAAATGACTACGAAAAATTCAAGGCATTAGTAGCTGAAAGAAACGTAGATTGCTATATCTTAAATACTGGTGATTTCATGGGCAAAAAGGTAACACCAAAAGATACTTTAGGTGCCCTTGAAGCAGTAGTAGAAGGTAAAGCAGACTTTAAACCATGGGGGCCATTCACAGACATTCAAATTATGGAAATCGAAGGATTTGTACCAAACTTTGAAGATGCAGAGTATGTTGAACAATTACAAAAACGTATGCAAGACCGTGTAGATTTCATTCAATCTCGTGATACAGAAAAAGGTGGCTTTGATAAACTTCCAGCAGATGCTTTAGAAGCATTACAAAAAGTTGTTAACGAAGCACATAAAGCTTAATACATAAGAAAAAGAGCTTAGAATCCTAAAATAGGTCTAAGCTCTTTTATTATTAGCAAATGTGAGTTGCTAGAAGTTTTTCGACTTCTAAAATATTTGTGCCTTTTGTAAATTCCATAGTAAAATGAGTACCTTTAGTGTATAATTTAATTTCGTTGTCTAGCTCGAAAATACCGCCTTTTTCAACACCAAAGTAATAGATAGAGTGGTAAGGAATAGAGACTAATTGTTTTTTTGTTGACAAAGCTTCTTTATCAACAAAAATAATGCGTTTATTTGTAAAGCAAATTTCATCTAGAACAAGACGGTATACAGCTTCGATGATTTCCCCGTCAATAAGATAATCATCAAAATGAGATGTGTTATTTGTTTTACTACTACCGAATAGACCCATAAATAAACCCCTCCTAAAATTGTTTTATAAAATAAGTATAGGTGAAGTTATTTAAAACGTCTATGGGTATAATAATATAAAAAGTTTAATGGACATCTAAGGAGTACAGCATGGAAAACAAATCAAATTTAAAGCGTGAGCTAGGCCTCGCTGCAGCAACCTCTATTGTTGTAGGGAATATGATCGGCTCAGGGATTTTTACATCGCCCCAGAGCTTAGCTCAAGTAGCAAATCCTAAGATTACTATTCTTGCATGGGTTATAACTGGGATAGGATCTTTACTATTAGCATTATCTTTTGCAAACTTAGGCACAAAATACCCATCAACAGGTGGTCCAATTGTTTACACACATAAAGCATTTGGAGAGTTTATGGCCTTTTTAGTATCTTGGACCTTTTGGCTAGGTTCATGGATTGGTAATGCAGCTATTATTACGGCAGTTATACGTTACTTAACTACGTTTTTCCCACAACTTGGGACAAATAGTATGCTAGCTTTTGTGGTCTCATCTTGTTTGTTATGGTTATTTACTTATATTAATTATAAAGGTGTTAAAAATGCAGGTTATGTAAGTATTATTACAACAGTGATTAAGATTGGTGTTATTTTAGTATTTATGGTTATTGCAGCCTACGGGTTTGATGTAAGTAATTTGCAGACGTCAGCTACAGTAGAAGCAAATAGTTGGGAGGCATTACCAGCAGCAATTGCTATTACACTTTGGTCATTTGTAGGACTTGAAAGTGCAGCTATATCAGGAGGAGAAATTAAAAATCCTGAAAAAAATATTAGAAAGAGTACAGTAGTGGGCACACTTTTAGCTGTATTAATTTATATTTTCTTATCTATTCTTGCAATGGGAAGTATGCCACAAGATATGTTAGCCAATACACAAGCACCACTTGCAGATATTATTAATCATATTACAGGAGCCACTTGGGGTGGATTATTTATATCAGGAGGTATTGTTATTTCAGCTATTGGAGCATTAAGTGGATGGGTGTTAACAACAGCACGATTAGCATATGCTGCGGGTACAGATAATTTATTTCCTAAGTTTTTTGCAAATGTACATCCTAAATATAATACACCGTACATTGCGCTTATCATTACAAGTATTTGTACAAATGCTTTATTAATGTTGAATTACGTATCTAATTTAACAGAAGCCTTTGACTTTATGATTAACTTAGCAACATTGGCATTCATTCCTGCTTATGCTTTAACAGCTTGTGCAGAGATTGTTCTTACATTTAAAAAACAACATAAATTAACACTACTTAGCTTTTTAAAACATGGATTCCTTTCACTTATAGCCTTTGGATATGCAATTTACATCATTTATGGTGCAGGATCAGATAGTGCTATGTGGGTATTTATTTTAATGCTTGTAGGTATTCCATTCTACGTATATAAAAAAATACAAAATAATGAAGAATTTGGAGCATAACAGATCTATATTAATCTTGCTAGTGTGAGAAGTAAATAGGGCTATAGCTAAGAGTGGATAGCCTATGAAAATGAATAAATAAATTAACCTATCAAAAAGAGAGCGCTACAACTAACATACATCTTAGTTGTAGCGCCCTCTTGTGGTTTTAATCAATATTAAATAGGTACTAAACCTATTAACTTTATGAAGGATTAAAGTTAGCTTTGATGGTTATGAGTAAATCTGGATTGGTTAAAACTTGAAGCGATGTAAGAGCAAGAGCCTTAGCCCCTGTAATAATAGAAGTATCTGCTTGAGTTGTCATACAGGCATCAGCAAACTCTAAAGTATGAGGTGGAATCTCATGGTCACAGATACGAAGTATAGGGTGAATGGTTGGAAGGCTATGACTCACATTTCCTGCATCAGTAGATCCCATTGAACGTGATGTGAAGTCTACATCCTCACCTAATTCCTGTAATATACTTGTAAAGATACTATCAAGGGGAGCATTAGGTACTAGATTATCTAAAATGTGTTGAATATGTGTATATTTCGTGGTGCAACCAGTCATTAGGGCACTACCATCTGCAATATGTTTTACTTTTTCAATCACGATGTTTAGACTTTCTACTGTACCCGCACGTAAGTAAAAACGTGCTCTTGTATAGTCCGGGATAATATTAGGAGCAGTACCACCGTCTAATATTACACCATGAATACGTATATCAGCTGTAAGTTGTTGACGGAGTGCATTAATCCCATTATAGAAGAGAAGCAGTGCATCGAGTGCATTGATACCTTCATGGGGTGCACTTGCTGCATGAGCCGGCTTCCCAAAAAATTCAAAATCCATAGGAGCTATAGCTAGGGAAGAAGGTGTAGGTTGGTTATGAGAACCAGGATGAGTCATAAGTGCCACATCTACACCTTCAAATAGTCCAGCTTTTACAAAGCTCGCTTTAGCACTTCCGTTTACACCACCTTCTTCAGCGGGAGTACCAAATACCTTGATAGCGCCACCTACTTCTTCAATAATACAGCCAAGAGCAAGGGCAGCCCCAAGGCTAGTAGCAGCAATAAGGTTATGGCCACAAGCATGACCAAGGCCAGGAAGTGCATCATACTCTACAAGTAGACCTATAGTTGGACCTAATTTTGAACTTGATTTGGTAGCAATAAAGCCTGTGGTATGCCCCGCTATATCTTGAGTGACTTCAAATTTATGCTTAAGAAGTTCAGTACTAAGAAGGTTGCAAGCAAAGACTTCCTCGTTAGAAACTTCGGGATGTGCGTGGATAGTGTGACTGAGTTCGATAAGTCTTGGGCTGAGTGAATCAATATGAGTGAGTAATTTAGTTTTGATAGACATAATAGATAAACCGCCTTTATGAAATAGATGATTAAATAGTTAAATACTAGGGCTTAGCAAAGAAGCTAAATTAAAAGATTGGTAGTCTAGAGCCACCATATACTTCATCAATAAGTACTTTGACAGCATCTGTTTGATAGATTTCTACAAGTCTATTAAGAGGAGCACTATCTTTATCAGATGATTTAACAGCAAAGATGTTGTAGTAGTTGACTGCATTTTCTGTATCAGTAGATTCAATATAAATAGAATCGTTAATCGGGCTTAACTTAGCATCTACAGCAACACCATTATTAATAACAGCAAGGTCTAAATCAGGAAGAGAACGAGGGATTTGGTTCGCTGTAAGTTCTAGAATAGAAAGGTTCTTTGGATTAGCAGTTACGTCTTTGAGTGTTGGAATAAGTCCTGCTGCATCATCAACTTCAATGAGTCCTGCTTCTTCTAAAAGAAGGAGTGCACGGCCACCATTAGTCATATCATTTGGAATAGCTACCTTACCGGATTCAGCAATATCTGTAGGACTTTCTAAAGATTGAGAGTAGATGCCCATAGGTGCAAAAACAGTAGTCCCAATAGAAGTAAGGTCTAAATTGTGGTCAGTTTTAAATTGGTCAAAGTATATATTTGTCTGGAAGGCATTAATATCAATTTCACCTTCTGAAAGTGCAATGTTAGGTTGTACATAGTCTGCAAAACTAATAACTTCTAGAGTGATATTTTCTTTTGCAAGTTCGCCTTTTACATAATCCCAGATACGGTAGTCGTTATCATTCACCCCAAGTTTAATTGTTGTTGTATTAGGATTAGAAGTGGAGGTATTGCCACAACCTGTAAGGAGAGAAGTCAAAGTTAAGAATCCTACTGTTAAAAAAGCTAATTTTTTGATTTTCATAATGATATATCCTTTCAAATTAGAAATTTATTTTTTATAAAGATAGAAAAGTTAATGTGTAAATTTATGAGCAATAAAATCGCCTAAGCTTTGAATGAGCGTGACAAGGACAAGGAGAATAATAACAGTTACAACCATAATATCTGTCTTGAAAAAGTTATAGCCATAGCGAATAGCAAAATCTCCAAGGCCACCACCGCCTACAGTACCAGCCATAGCAGAAAAACCTATGAGGCTAATGAGGGAAATAGTAATAGCATGCACAATGTTTGGCAGCCCTTCTGGAATGAGGACTTTAAATATGATTTCTAGTGGGCTACTTCCCATCGCTCTTGCAGCTTCTAGTACACCATGGTCAACCTTATGAAGTGCTACTTCAACCTGCCTTGCTATAAATGGTGCAACACCTACAACGAGAGGGACTAAAGCACCTTTAATACCTATTGTTGTACCTACAACGAGACGTGTAAACGGTACGATAGCAGCAATAAGAATCACAAAGGGAATAGAACGAAGCATATTAATCAGCTTGGAAAGTGTTCCATAAACCACTTTGTTAGCTAAAATATGATTAGGGCTTGTAATAAGGAGTAAAATACCTAGAGGAAGTCCTATAAGAGAAGCAATAAAACCGGATAGACCGACTGTGATAAGTGTTTCATTTAATGCTTTTAATAGTTCAGGATAGTATTCTATAACATTAGGAACAAGTTCTGTTAGTAATGTATTCATCTTCTATAACCTCCACTTCTATATGTTGTTTAATATAAGTTAATGCAGAATCTACATCATTAGGTGTGCCTTGTAAATCTACCACGAGATTACCTACCAAAATACCTTGTAATTTCTCGATGTTTCCATAAGTGATGTTTGTAGTTACATTAAAGTCTCTTGAAAGTATTGAAATAAGGGGTGTTGCTGTTGTATCTCCTACATACTTCAAGTGTAACATTAGGTTAACTTCTCCATCTTTGGCAAAGGAAAGACGTTCGTAGTGCATATCCTTTGCCAAGAAGTCTTTGGTGATTTGACTCTTAGGAGCTGTAAAGACTTCGATAAGCTGACCAACTTCTAGAACTTTACCACATTCCATCACCGCTATTTTATTGCAGATTTGCTTAATGACTTCCATTTGATGAGTAATAAGAACAATGGTAATACCGAGTTCTTGATTAATACGTTTTAAAAGCGCTAAGATGGACTGAGTAGTTTGCGGGTCAAGTGCAGAAGTTGCTTCGTCACACAGTAGGATTTCAGGATTAGTTGCCAGTGCACGTGCTATGGCTACACGTTGTTTTTGCCCACCACTCAACTGTAAAGGATAACTTTGGGCTTTATCCTCTAAGTCTACAAGTTGAAGTAATGCATGAACACGATTGTTAATAACCTCTTTGTTTAACTTTTGACTTTTTAGGGGGTAAGCAATATTGTCAAAGACTGTTTTACTATGCATTAAGTTAAAGTGTTGAAAAATCATACCAATTTGTTTGCGTACACTACGTAGATGTCGTTCTTTAAGCTGAGTAATATCTTGGTCAAAGACTTTAACCACGCCGGAGGTAGGAATTTCAAGGCCATTGATACAACGAAGCAAGGTACTCTTACCTGCCCCACTATAACCGATAATACCAAAAATATCTCCTTTATCTATTGTAAGTGTTACTTCACTTAGTGCTTGAACTTGTTGTTTTGAGGTGGAAAATAACTTGTTAACATTTTGAATTTGAATCATGTGTAAGCCTCCTTTTAGGTTGTTAAACATCAAAAAGCCCCGTCTCTATAGCAATTTAATGCTATAGAGACGGGGCAACTATATACTCCGTGGTACCACTCTAATTCATCTATACCTTACGATATAGATCTCTTCAAGTACGGCATCTCAATTTTAAATAGAAGATGATTATACTCTATCGCTATAACAGGCGAATCCTGTTGCAGCCTAAGTCTTATAAAAGACTGTCGGTGCACCACTCCGAGGCCATATTCAGCTTACTATTCTCTGCTTCTTCTCAGCTACCGAAGCTCTCTGGTTAGAGATATCCTAAACTTACTCTCCTCTTCAAGGCGTTTGTTTGTTCGATTAAGATGAAGTGTAGCATAAGATGAAAATAAAAAGCAAGATATTTTTCTTAAAAATAAATAATTTATAAGAAATAAATATTAAATTAACTATAAATAAATATAAATTTGTGTAATATTATGAGGATTGAGGTTAAGTAATAGGTAGATTGTAATTAAGCAAAAATAAAAAAATAAGCTCATGCTAGGGGTCTGAATTATGATACAATAAAAGCAATGAAAATTTGAATAAATAAAATTCACATATGAAAGGGTGAAAAAATGAATCAATGGATGGAAGCAATCAAAGCTTATATACCTTATAATGAACAAGAAGAGAGGGATAAAGCACTTATAGTAGGATGTATGGAAACTTATAATAATCTATTAACAAGAGAAAATCCTGTAGCACACTTTTCTAGCTCAGGTTTTATTGTCAATAAGACACGAGATAAAGTGCTTATGATTCATCACAATATTTATAATGCGTGGTCTTGGACAGGAGGCCACACTGATGGAGAAACAGACTTCTTAGGTGTAGCCATTAGAGAAGCACAAGAGGAGGCTGGAGTAAAAGTAGTAACACCTATTTCCAAGGAAATATTTTCATTAGATGTCCTCCCTGTTAATGGGCATGTTAAAAAAGGAGTATATGTATCAGCGCACCTTCATCTTTCAATGGCTTATTTAGTTGAAGTAGATGAACAAGAAGAACTTACTATTAAACCAGATGAAAATAGTGGTGTAAGATGGATACCTGTTAATGAGTTAGATATGTATATAGATAATGAACCGGATATGCTTTTGCTTTATAAGAAGTTTATGAATAAAATTAAAGAATTTAATTTGTAATTTAGTATGAAAAAGGTAAAATTTAGTCACACTATAGGAAATATAAGTAATATTTTAAGCTAGGGTTGTTGTCAATGCATACATTTATATCTATAATACTATAAGAGATAGTGAAAAATAAATTTAAGGAGGCTAGGGCGTAATGAGCAAACCAACTTTTTATATTACAACCCCTATTTATTATCCAAGTAATAAGCTTCATATAGGACATTCGTATACAACAGTGGCAGCAGATGCCATGTCAAGATATAAAAGACTTCGTGGATATGATGTAATGTTCCTTACAGGAACAGATGAGCATGGGCAAAAAATTGAACGTCGTGCAGCAGAAGAGGGTGTAACACCTCAAGCATTCGTAGATAACATTGTAGATTGGATTAAAGCCCTTTGGAAAACAATGGACATTAGTTACGACAAATTTATTCGTACAACAGATGTAGATCATAAGGCAACTGTACAAAAAATCTTTAAAGCACTTTATGACAAAGGGGATATCTATAAGAGTGAGTATGAAGGTATGTACTGTACACCTTGTGAGACATTCTATACAGAACATCAACTTGTAGATGGTAACTGCCCAGACTGTGGACGTCCAGTAGAGAAGGTAAAGGAAGAATCATACTTTTTCAAGCTTTCTAAGTACCAAGACCGTCTGATTCAACATATTGAAGAACATCCAGAATTCATTCAACCACAAACAAGACAAAATGAAATGCTTAATAACTTCCTTCGTCCAGGGCTTGAAGATCTTTGTGTGTCTCGTACATCATTCAAATGGGGGATTCCAGTAGAATTTGATACAAACCATGTTGTTTATGTATGGCTTGATGCATTATCAAACTATATCTCAGCACTTGGATATGGTAGTGATAATCAAGAAATGTATAATAAGTTCTGGCCAGCAGATGTACACCTTGTAGGTAAAGAAATTATTCGTTTCCATACAATCATTTGGCCAGCGATTCTTATGGCCCTTGACCTTCCACTTCCAAAGCAAGTATTTGGTCATGGATGGCTTGTTATAGATGGTGGTAAAATGAGTAAGTCTAAAGGAAATGTAGTAGATCCAAGCGCACTTGTAAGTCGTTATGGTAGTGATGCAATTCGTTACTTCCTTCTTCGTGAAATTGCTTTTGGACAAGATGGTAACTTCACAAATGAAGCGCTTATTTCACGTATTAACTCTGACCTTGCTAATGACCTTGGTAACCTTACATCTCGTACAGTTGCTATGATCGAGAAGTACTTCGAAGGTGGGATATTACCGGAAATACAAGAGGGCACTGAGTTTGATGCTGATGTACAACAAATCATCGCAGAGCAAATTGTTAAGATGGAAGCAAACATGGAAAAACTCTTCTTTAATAATGCTCTTGAAGATATCTGGGTAATTATTAGAAGATTTAACAAATACATTGATGAAACAATGCCATGGGTACTTGCAAAAGATGAAGCAAACAAAGCTAAACTTGCGGGTGTACTTTATACATTAGCAGAAGGCTTACGTATTGTAAGTATTATGATTGAACCATTCATGCCTCGTACACCTGAACTTATTTGGGAACAAATTGGTTTAGAACGTGGAGAGCTTACAGCATGGGATACAATTCATAGATGGGGAACTATGCCAAGGACTGCACATGCTAAAAAAGGAACAAATATGTTCCCTCGTATTGATAAAGAGAAAGAACTTGCAGAACTTGAAGCAGCTATGAAAGCCACTCAAGCAGCAGCAGCTCCAAAAGAAGAAACCAAACCAACCAAACCAGCTAAAGAAGAAATTACAATTGATGACTTTGCAAAAGTAGAACTTAAAGTTGGTGAAGTTATTGAATGTGAACGTGTACCAAAAGCAGATAAATTACTTGTATCAAAAATTAAAATTGGTAATGAAGTAAGACAAATTGTATCTGGTATTGCTAAATACTACACACCAGAAGAGTTCGTAGGTAAAAAGGTAGTTGTTGTGACCAACCTTAAGCCAGTTAAGCTTCGTGGAATTTTGTCAGAAGGTATGGTACTTTGTGCGTCAGATGATGAAAATAATCTTGTTGCAGTAGGACCTCTTGGTGAAATGGTTCATGGTGCAGAAGTAAAATAATAATGGAAATAATAAATGCCCTCGAGACTAAAGGTTTAGAGGGCATTTTTATATAATCTATTTACCTAGATATTCTTTCTGTAAGATATTTTCAAGTTCTTGTGGATCATTGATAGATAGGCTCATGGCATTTGCTAAGATATTAGCTTTATCCATGTTAGATTGCCAGGTAAAGAGACCACCTAAGCAGTTATCAACTACGTATTGGCCTTTGAAATAAATAGATATATTATTATCAAAGCTCAGTGTAAAGTTGCCATATTGGTCTACAATATAAGGTGCCTTAGCAACGTTATCCCATTTTACTGTATAGCCATTCTTATTCAGATAAGACTTTCTGATTTCATCAAAAGTTTTTGTAATGGTTGCACCATTACGACCATATAAGGCAAGACCTAAAAGGATTTTTTCAGGAGGCATACCTGCATCAATAAGATTTTGGACATAAAGATCTATACTGATATTGTTTAAAGCTAAGGGAGAAGGGAAAAGATTTGATTGATGCTTGGAACCTTGAGAACCAGTAACACCTGCTGTAAAGTCATAGGCCATAAGGTTAAAGTAGTTGATGATTTCACCAATGGCTTCAATCTCAACATTTTTAATATAACTAGAATCACCTACCCCAGCAACACTAAGCCAAGCATCTGGGCCTAATACATCTCTGATAGCTTGAAGAAGTAGAGTGAAGTTTTCTTTATCTTGTTTACGAGATTTGATGCCAGCGGCACTACTACCTGGGTATTCCCAGTCAATGTCTACCCCGTCTAAATCATATTCATTAACCCATTTTTTGATTTCACGAGCAAAGTTGTACCTAGATTGAGGGGTAAGTGCGGCATCTGAGAAGCCATCGTTGCCCCATCCACCGATACCAAGTATAACCTTAAGGTCAGGATTAATTAGACGTAGGTCAGCTAATTCTTGTAAATAGCGTCTAGAATATACATCTAGAGTTAAGTTAGGTTGAATAAGAGCAAAAGCGTAGATAACAAAGTCTAAGAGGTAAGGGTCCACATTACTAGGATCACCTAGAACATATTCTCCCACTATTTTATTAATATTAGGGCAAGCTGGATTGATGGGCTGATTTCCAACACCTTGGATTTCAGGTCTATATTGTGAACGTAAGGTGTCAATAATACTAATTAGATTAGTAACAGTTAATGGAGAATCTTCATTATTATGAAGTGCTGCTCTAAGTATATGATTAGAATCTATAATATAAAGAGTAGTATCAGGTGTACGAGCTGAAAAATGTATTACCTCGATATCATTTTTATTAAACTGATCAATATGGTTTAGCAGATAAGAATAGGTAACATTATGACTACTTGGAGAAATACACACGATGCTCCAGTTATTTGTACTACTTGTTCCGCGGAAAGTAGGAAATTTGGAGCCTATTTGAGGAAAACGTGTCATGGACAAACACTCCTTTTATAAGGTTATATATTAATAGTATTTCTATTTATTTACAATGTTGCTTGTTTAAATAGAAATAATTTAAAGTTTTGAAAAAGAATATGGGAACAGTTAAAATAAGAATTTAATATATGGAAGATAGGAAGTGCTAGAATGATGAAATATATTAAACTGAATGAAGATAAATCAACATACGAACAACGTTTTATTGACTTGATGGCCTATTGCTTTAAAATGTGTGAACCAGAAGACTTTAAGAGAGATTGGAATCTCTCAACCCCAGAAAGGGAGACTGTACTTGGAAGTTTTGATGGAGAGACCTTGGCAAGTTGCATTACTATTTCGTATCGTCAAATATATATAGATAATAAATGTTTAAAAATGGCAGCATTAGGTGGCGTAACAACGGCAAGTACTTATAGAAGTGGTGGCATTTGTAGTAATCTTATTAAAGAAGGTCTTAAAGTAATGTATGAACAAGGGACTGTGTATTCTGTATTAGCACCATTCTCATATGAATTTTATCAAAAGTTAGGATGGAAATGGTGTTATAACAATATAAGTTATAGTTTCAATATGGATAGTCTGAAGAAATTTAAAAGTCAAGGACATATTGAATATATAGCGCAAGATACACAATTTGAACTTAATGCTTATTATGAAGCATGTATCCAAAAAATAAATGGATCTTGTATAAGGGATGACTATCATTGGGATAGATGTATAAGTAGAAGGTTAGACCACTACACGATACTTTATAGAAATCATGAAGGACAAGTAGAAGGCTACATGATTTATAAAATGACACATGCCACGCTAACATTTGAAGTAGTAGAAATGCAATATTCAAATATGGTAGCACTTAGAAGCTTCTTCAATTATATAAGTAGTCATAGTGCCCAAGTAACAACAGTGCAGATTAATGCAAAAGAACATGATGTAATACTTGATGTTATGAGTAATCCTAGATGTCAAGCAACCATACAAAGTTATATGATGGTAAGAGTAATAGACGTTCAAAAAGCGCTGGAAGCATATCATTTTAATCAAGATGGTAGTTTTAATATAGAAGTAAAAGATGATCAATGTGAATGGAATAATGGATGTTTTACTCTTACTATTGAGAGAGGACAAGCTTCCGTTCGTAAGGTACCAGTGAAAACAGACCTTACAATAGATATTAGAGAATTGGCACAGGTACTTATAGGATTTAGAACACTAGAGGATTTAGAGCAGTTAGAGAGAGTCACTTGGAATCAATCAGGAGAGCAAGTTAGAAACTATTTTAAAGGACAACGTAATAAAGTAGCACTCTATGACTATTTTTGAAAAAGGAGTATAGATATGACAGATGAGATTAAGCAAATAGAGCAGAAAATAAAAGTACAAAAGGCTATTCTTCAAACACTAATCATTCAATTTAAAAATTCACCTTATAATAAACAACCTCAAAACATAGAACGTAAAAAAGAACTTATTCTAGATAAAATTAAAAAGTTAGAGCAAACAAGGAACGAAAAACTTGCTTTGTAATAAAATAATAGTAGTCCTCAAAATGTGAATGGACAAAACATGACGCATTCGTTATGATAGAAACCCAAGAGTATTTAGCGAGAAGGAAGGTGAAGATATTGAAAAAACATAGACCTGTACTTTTGATTGATCAAGATGATGTCTTAGCTGAGTATATTAAAGGTGTGATAGAAGTCTTTAATGAAAAGTACCATACAAATTATACGATAGAGGACTGCATATGCTGGGACTTAGTTTCTATATTTGGGGAGAAGATTCTAGAGTTAATGCATCAACCAGAGTTATTTAGGAACCTACAACCTGTAGAAGAGGCTCTAGAAGTTTTTAAAAGACTTTATGAAAGTAATTTATTTGATATGTATATTGTAACTGCAGCACATCCAAGTTCTGTTGAGGCAAAATATGAGTGGATTAGAAGTTACATGCCATTCTTCCCACAAAATCATGTTATTATTTGCGCTGTAAAGCATATGGTTAAAGGGGATTACTTATTAGACGATGGTATGCACAATATTATAGATTTCAATGAAGCGGGTGGAACATCTATTATATTCGATAGGCCCCATAATCAACATGCATGCTCAGGCTATCCGAGAGTTAAGGGATGGAGAGAGTTTGAAAAATGGATTATGGATGAATGTTATCCTAATGCATATGAGCAATATTATGAAATAGATGAAAAAGCTATCTAGTTAATTTTAAAAAGACTATATAAAGTCCCTTTAAAGGATTTAATATAGTCTTTTGATTTATGCCCATCATCTTATAAAAATAAAAGGGATTTATATAGGGATGTAATTTTAAGAGGGAATCAGTTTATTTTAATGAAAATACTGCTATAATACACAGTAAAGATTATGCATAGATAAAAAAGGAGATAAATATGTATTTTGATTCACATGCTCATTATAATGATGAACGATTTGATGAAGACCGAGATATACTTTTAAATAGAATTCATGAAGAAGGTGTAGAGTATATCATTAATGTAGGAGCAGATATGTCATCGTCTAAAGAAAGTGTGGCATTGGCTGAGACGTATCGGTTTATATATGCAACAGTAGGTGTACATCCACATGATGTGGGTAACATGACTAGCGAAGATTTAGAAACATTAAAAGAGATGGCAAGACATCCGAAGGTTGTAGGAATAGGAGAAATAGGGTTAGACTATTATTATAACCATTCGACAGAAGAAGACCAAATAAAGTGGTTTAGATTACAATTAGAACTCGCTAAAGCGCTAAACCTTCCAGTAAGTATTCATAGTAGGGAAGCAAGTCAACTCACTTTTGATATGATTAAAGAAAGTGAAGTTAAAGAAGGGGTTATTCATTGTTTTTCAGGGAGTCGTGAACTTGCATTAGAATATGTTAAGAGAGGGTTTTATATTGGTATAGGTGGTTCACTCACCTTTAAAAATGCTAGAAAGACAGTCGAAGTTGTTGAAAGTATACCATTAGAACAAATTTTGATTGAAACAGACTGTCCTTATTTGACACCAGTACCTTATAGGGGAAAAAGAAATGACTCTTCTTACTTACCTTTTGTAATACAAAAAATTGCTCAGATAAAGGGTATATCAGAAGATGAGGTAGCAAGGATTACAATGGAAAATACAAAGAAGCTATTTAAAATATAGAAAAAAATCTCTTCATAAAGATATGAAGAGATTTTTTTTGTTTTGTAAAAAGTATAGTATATATAAACTTGATGTATATTTATATATTCATACAAAATTAGACGATAGATATACAAAATGCTATAAAATGGTAAAAAATAAAGTTATAAAATTTTTTTTATGATTTTTCGTGCTAAATTATAAAAGAAAGCATATAAATGGTATTAAGTAATTATTACGAAGATGTTAAATTGAAAAAATGGAAAATATTATAAATTTTATAACGAGGCATTGGAAAATAAGGGATGTAGTTGCCTTTAAAATGGGAAAATTACTAAGGCTTGGCAAAAAGTATTACAAAAAGCTTGATTTAAAAAACAATTTGTATTACAATTCATAATATAGCAGTTAAAATTTCTGCTATATTTTATTTCCAGTAAAGCGCCGATTAGCACGATTGAAGAAGTGAGAGGGTGAAACCTTACTGCTTTGATAAATAAAATTAATACTAAACTTTCTATCAAAGTAGCAACCGAATTCAAGGAGGTAATCATGAAAAATCGAATTAGGATAGCTTTATTGATTGTAGCGCTGTTTATGCTAGGTACAGGCACAATCACAGCGTATCAATCTCTATCTAAGACAGTGGCGATTGTTGAAGATGGGAAAGTAACACAATATGAAACATTACATCAGACTGTAAGGGATATATTAGAAGCTCAAGAAATCGTATTAGGTGAAAAAGATATAGTTGAGCCAGGGTTGGAAGAATCTATTGAGGATGGTATTAAAATTACTATCTTAAGATGGAAACCAACTGTAACACTTAATGTAAATGGCATAGCAAGTACACTCAAAACACCAGCAACGACAGTTGGCGAACTAATTGATAATAGACATATTAAACTTGATGAATATAGCGAAATAACACCAGCAGTAGAAGCACCTATCACAGATGAGATGGAGATAAGTGTTAAGACAAGAGAAGTTGCTATTGAAATCGTGCAAGAGGAAATTCCTTTTGAAAAACAAATTGAGGAAGTAACAACTTTAGCTCCTGGTAAAGTTGAAGTTATTGAACAAGGTGTAACAGGCCTTAAAGAAAAAACTATTGAAATCGTGCGCTTTGGCGGTGAAGTTCAAACTGAAACGGTCAAAGAAGAAGTTGTATTAACAGAACCTGTAACGAAAATGGTTCAACAAGGTAAGAAAAACCTTATTAAAGACTCTGCTACTGGAAAAATGTATGAATTTACAAAAACGCTTACGTTAGAAGCCACAGCTTACACTGACATTGAAGGGGACAGATGGTCAGGTAGAACAGCATCAGGAATGCCTACATTTGTAGGAATGGTAGCTGTAGACCCTAAAATTATTCCACTTGGGACAATTGTATATGTAGAGGACTATGGTATTGCAATCGCAGGTGATACAGGCGGAGCTATTAAAGGTCATGATATAGACTTATTCTTCAATAGTCATAATGAATGTGTAAAATTCGGAAGACGTGATAAGCAAGTATATATCTTAAAAGATCAAAGCTTAGATGTTCGTCAAGAACGTAAAAGTTATTAAATACTGGAATTTACAAGATGCCAAAGAGCATCTTTTTTTTTGAGTATACTTGGGACGAGGTGCAGTGGACTATACAACCTTGATGTGGGTATGGTATGATGATAAACAGTAAAGGAGTGAATGATATGAACCGAATTGCAACGCCCGAGGGTACAAAGGCTATCTTAAATAAATACCCTTTTATGTTTCAGAAAAAATTTGGACAAAACTTTCTGATTGATCCGAGAGTTTTAGATAAAATTATAAATGCTGCAGAAATCACTAAAGAAGATTGTGTTATTGAGATTGGACCAGGTATTGGGAGTGTGACACAAGCTTTACTTGAAAATGCAGGTAGAGTGATTTCTATAGAAATTGATGATCAGCTTATACCTATTTTAACAGAACAATATGGACATAATGAGCACTTTAGACTTATCCATCAAGATGTTCTTAAAGTTGACCTTAAAAAGCTTATTGAAGAGGAATCACCAAATAGAAAAATTAAGGTAGTAGCTAATTTGCCATATTACATTACTACACCTATTATTATGATGCTACTTGAACATAACTTACCAATAGAAAGTATTACAGTTATGGTTCAAAAGGAAGTTGCGGATCGTATGGCATCTAAACCAGGTAGTAAACAATATGGGGCAATCACAGTAGCTATGAATTATTACTGTAGTACAGGTCTTGTAGCCAATGTACCACAAAATTGTTTTATGCCTAGACCAAATGTTGATTCAGCAGTTATTAAACTCACATTGCATTCAGAACCTGTGGTAGATGTTGAAGATGCAAACCAGATGCTTCGTATCATTAAGGCAGCCTTTTCACAAAGAAGAAAAACTCTTTTAAATACACTTGCATCTAATGGAAATCTAGGAATAGATAAAGAAAGTATTAAAAATGTTTTAGAAGAAAGTGGTGTTGGTCCAAGCACTAGAGGAGAGACGCTTTCACTCGAAAACTATGCTATGTTATCTAATTTTATAGACAATTATAGAAAAAACTTAATTGACAAACAAAAACTAGAGATATATAATAGGTTTTAACTTAAAGTTAAGTTACTAGTATTCAATAATTATAAATTATAATGGAGGAATAAGATGGAACGTATCACTATGTTTATAGCAAAAATTAATACATTCTTTTTTAGCTGGGGCTATTTTTATTTTAGCGCTGGTACTTTTTGCTGTAAAAAAAATAGAGGTGCGCTATATCCTGTTATAGGGTGATTCCATTTTATTATTCTTAGAATAGTATAAGGCTCTATGCATCTAGCGTGCATAGAGTCTTTTTATTTTATAAAAATGTAAATAAAACTTTTCATAAGCCGGCAATGAAAGGTATAAATGCATTGTAGTTCAGTATTATCTTATATTGAAAGAGGTGTATAAAATGATTATTGTTTTAAAACGTAATATAGATGAGCAAGGTGTAAATAGTTTGATTGGAGAAATTACAGGTAATTACGAAGTTCAAGTACAGCCTATTAAAGGGAGTGAGTGTACAGTATTAGGGCTAGTAGGAGATACATCTAGTATCGTGGTAGAAGAGCTTAGTACTGATGAGCGTGTGCATAAGGTAATCCGTGTTAGAGAACCTTTTAAAAAGGCTAATCGTGCATTCCACCCAGAAAATAGTATTATTCAAATAGCAGACCGTACAATAGGTGGGAGGGACTTTGCAATTATAGCAGGGCCATGTTCTGTAGAGAGTGAAGCACAAATTGTAGATATTGCAAAAAGTGTAAAGGCTTCTGGCGCTACATTTTTAAGGGGAGGTGCATATAAACCACGTACATCTCCATATGCCTTCCAAGGGCTAGAAGAAGATGGACTGGATCTTTTAAAACAGGCTAGAAAAGAAACAGGTCTTCCGATAGTAACAGAGATTATGTACCCACAAACAATAGACAAGTTTGTAGAAGATGTAGATGTTATTCAAGTGGGTGCAAGAAACATGCAAAACTTTGCACTGCTTAAAGAACTAGGAAAAACTCAAAAACCTATTTTATTAAAAAGAGGACTTTCATCTACGATAGAAGAATGGCTTATGGCTGCTGAATACATTATGGCGGGTGGAAATGATAATGTTATTTTGTGTGAAAGAGGTATTCGTACTTTTGAAAACTACACAAGAAATACATTAGATTTATCCGCAATACCAGCCATTAAAAAGCTAAGTCACTTACCAATTATTATTGATCCTAGTCATGCTACAGGGTTTGCCTATATGGTAGAACCTATGTGCATGGCAGCTATTGCAGCAGGGGCAGATGGCGTAATTATTGAAGTACACAACAATCCTGCTAAAGCATTATGTGATGGACCACAATCTATTACACCAGCGCGCTTTGATGAAGTTGTTCAAAAGATGGAGAGGTATGCAGCTATAGAAAAACGTATAATAAAAAGGGGATAGAAATATGGAGGATACAAGTTATAAAAAAGTTAGAGAACAGCTTAAAATATCAGTAGAAAAGTTATATATAGATGATGTACAACTTCTAGAAGAAATAGAAAAGGGGTTGCAGATACAACATTTGGAGGAGCCTTGTGTAGGTTATCAAGGTGTAGTTGGGTCTTTTAGTGAAGAAGCAGCTATTCAATACTTTAAGAGACAAAAAGCAAGCTATAGCTGTTATGACGAGTTTGAGGAGGTGTTACAGGCATTAGTAAGGGGAGAAATTGACTACGGTGTGCTTCCTATAGAAAACTCTTATACGGGTGAGGTACTAGAAGTATATGATCTTATTCAAAAATATAACTTGTATATTATAGGAGAAGAGGCTATAAAGGTTGAGCACAACCTAGTCGGTATAGATGGAGCGGCAATAGGGGATATAAAAAGTGTATATAGTCATCCACAAGCACTTAGCCAGTGTAAGCAATACCTTAAGCAGTATCCTGATATACAGAGTATGCCTTATGCCAATACAGCTATGGCAGCACGGTATGTAGAGGAATTGAGAGATAAAACAAAAGGGGCTATTTGTAGCAAGAAAGCAGCAGACTTTTATAATTTACATATTATAGAAGAAAAAATTAATACTAAATCTAATAATTATACACGTTTTATTATTTTATCAAAAACTATGCAAATACTACTGGAGTGTGATAAAGTAAGTATTGTGTTTACCACAAAGCATACAAGTGGGGCACTTTATCATATTTTGTCTCACTTCGCATACAATAGTCTTAACTTGCTTAAAATACAATCTAGACCCATGAAAGATAAATCATGGCACTATTATTTTTTTGTAGACCTAGAAGGACACCTTGAAGATGCTAATATGCTTATTGCTCTTGGAAAAGTTAGTAAAGAAAGTGAATATTTTAGTATACTAGGAAGTTATAAGCGAAGCATTAAGGCTAGTTATTAATAAAATTTAGGAGGAGTCTAAAATGACAAAGAAAATTGTAGCAACAGATAAAGCACCAAAAGCAATTGGACCTTATTCACAAGCAGTAGTAGTAGGAGAAATGGTTTATACTTCAGGGCAACTTGGATTAGACCCAGAAACTATGGAACTAAAAGAAACTGTACAAGAACAAGCAGATCAAGCATGTAAAAACCTTATTGCTGTATTAGAAGAAGCAGGTTCTTCAATCAACAACGTAATCAAAACAACAGTATTCTTAGCAGATATTAATGATTTTGTTGCTGTAAATGAAATTTATGCACAATACTTTATAGAACCATTCCCAGCTAGAAGTGCTGTACAAGTAGGGAACCTTCCAAAACTTGCAAAAGTAGAAATTGAAGTTATTGCACATACAAATAACTAATTGTATGAGATGTCCTAAAAGACGATTGAAAAATCCCTTTTAGGACATCTTTTTTTTGCTAAAACAAAAATTGTTCTAAGAATATAGCAATATTCATATATATAGTAATAAGTTTGTACAAGAAAAGAGGAGAGTACTATGTATTTGAATACTTTGATTTGCTTGGAGGAGAACGTTGCAGGTTATGGGAAAAGTAGTAAGAGTCCAAGTGGACATATTACGATTATGTCACCAGGGATAATAAAGTGTTATGTTCAAAACCTCCGAAATTTACCTAAAGAATACACAGTATACTTAATCAGTAAAAGCCAAAATAAGGCTGTACGTTTAGGTAATATTAATGCTCAAGATACAAGTAAACAGACAACATGGAAGGTAGACTTAGAAAATCTACAAGGAACAGGGATAAAAGGAAAAGATATTGATTGTGTTGCCATAGTTGTAGAAGGTGAAAGCATAGGTAAGACGGACACTGTACTTATTGGTTATGCAAAGGATAAATATCTCGTTACAAGTATGTTAGAAAATGCATTACCTAAAAAGCAAACAAAACCTCAAGTGACTAAGCCAACTAAACTTGAAGAGGATTACGAACCATGTGGGTGTGGCTGTGAAGGTGGGGTAAAACCTGGAATGAATAAGCCAGCAGTACCAGGAGAGGGTCCGGGACCGGTAATTATACCAAAGCCAGATGCCAACAAACCTGGAATAAATAAGCCAGCCATGCCAGGAGAAGGCCCATGTCCGGTAATTATCCCAACTCCAGATATGAATAAGCCAGCTATGCCAGGAGAAGGCCCCGGACCGGTAATCATACCAACTCCAGATATGAATAAGCCAGCCATGCCAGGAGAAGGTCCCGGACCGGTAATTATACCAACTCCAGATATGAATAAGCCAGCCATGCCAGGAGAAGGTCCCGGACCGGTAA